>NZ_DBFCCJ010000009.1:0-43878 GCF_048380235.1 Ventrimonas sp.
GCCTTGGTAGGCCGTTACCCCACCAACTAGCTAATCAGACGCGGGTCCATCTCATACCACCGGAGTTTTTCACACTGTACCATGCGGTACTGTGCGCTTATGCGGTATTAGCAGTCGTTTCCAACTGTTATCCCCCTGTATGAGGCAGGTTACCCACGCGTTACTCACCCGTCCGCCGCTCAGTCACAAATGAAATCATCCGAAGAATCTTTCATAAGTGCTTCGCTCGACTTGCATGTGTTAAGCACGCCGCCAGCGTTCATCCTGAGCCAGGATCAAACTCTCAAATAAAAAGTTTGCTTCCCGGTTCAAAAATCGCTACTAGCTAATTTTAAACCGTTCTACTGTTGTTTGGTTTGTTTTTGTTCTGAAATCTCATTTCAAAGATGTCCAACCAGGACTCTTTTTTATTAGAATTTTCAGGGTTTTAAACACTGTTCAATCTTTCATTTTCAAGGTCCATGTTGTTGCTGTTCTCAGCGGCAACGTTCAATATCTTATCACATCGTTTTCGCTTTGTCAACAACTTTTTTAATTTCTTTTTGAAAATCTTTTTGATTTCCTGCCCCGTTCTCACGGGGCGAGGATTATAATATCAAATGTCACAGCAAAAGTCAACAGTATTTTTCAACTTTTTTCATTTTTTTATTTTTCACAGAAAACAGCTGCAATTCAATGAAACTATCACGCCTGCTCTGCTGCAATAAATGGAGACGCGATTTCTTTTACTCCCTGTGGATTTCTGGCATTCCACTCCGCAAAGCTTACACCTGCTGCAGCCACAGCTTTACCAAGAGAAATCAGGAAGTCCGGAATCTGACTTTCCAGAATGGTTCCCAGTTCTTCCCCCATTTTTTCTTTTCCCTGTATGTCGCATCCATTTAAGAACAGAAGGAACGCAGACTCTGACTTTCCATTTACTTTCTTGGCTGCTCCGCGAAATCCCATAACACCGGTCTGATGGGTACCGCAGGAGGAAGGACATCCGGAAATATGGATTTTAGGCAGCGCATCAGCCGGAAGTCCAGCCTTCTGCACAGCCTCCACACAGGCTCGGAGGAGTGACTGGGAATCCCGCACACCAACCTGACATACTGCTGCTCCAATGCAGCTGACTGATCCTTCAAATTCTGTTTTTGCCGTATTATTCTCCGTAATATCCAGAACTCGCTCTGCCTCTGCTGCGGTCAGATTGATCACATACGCTGTTTCATCCGGTGCCAGGCGCAGTTCCACACCTTCCATGCTCTGAATCGCATCACTTAAAGCACACAGAACAGAAAGATCGGGCTGTCCGCCCACCGGATGCCAGGATACAGTATAAAGTCCCGGCTGCTTCTGTTCCAGAACACGCGGACCGGTAATATTCCTGCCATCCCCACGTTTTAATACAGGCAGAGAATCCGTGCTGATTTTTAAATTCTCACCGGAAGCATATACCTCATTCAGCTTCTCCAGAAATGCTTTCTTATAATTTTCAGCACCGCCAAGACTTTCCTGCATGTAGCGGCTGCGAGCCTTGCCACGGTTCTCATAGTTTCCATACGCACGGAAGGTCAGCCACATAGCCTTGATATAATAACAGATATCCTCCGGTTTTACCGCTTCCGCGATCAGAACACCAAAACGGGGATTGCTGCCCAGACCGCCTGCACTGTATACATCAAAGCAGCCATCCGGACGCGCCGCGAATCCGAGATCACGATAAGTGGCATGGGACAGGTTGCTCGGAGAGCTGGAAAATGCCACCTTTAGCTTACGTGGCATCTTCTCTGCACGGACAAACCCCATCAGATACTCACCTGCTGCCTTTGCCCATGGGAGCACGTTAAAGTATTCGTCCTTCTCCACGCCGGAAAGTGGGCTGCAGGTGACATTGCGCGGGAAATCTCCGCCTCCGCCCATAGTGATGATCCCCACATCCATAGCCTGCTCCATAATATCCGCCACAATGCTGCCGTCCAGATCATGAAGCTGGATTGTCTGGCAGGTGGTAAAATGAGCTTTTTTCAGATTATATGTTCGAATGGTATCTGCAATAAATTTCAGTTTTTCCTTTGTCACACAACCGCCTGTCATGCGCAGACGCAGCATGCTTGCCTTTCCGCCCTTCTGCGCGTAGCTTCCGTACAGTCCGGAAAAGCCCTTGTAGGCATCTTTACTGAGTTCTCCTGCATAAAAGGCTGCCGTTTTTTCCCTGAAAGCAGGAATATCCTCTTTCCAGTTGTGGTCATTTCTGATTTCCATATGTCTCCTCCTGATGTAAACAGCGCGTTTCCCTGGAGAGCATTTTTCGTTTCACAGGAGGTAATTTCCCTGAAAAACATAAAGACACCCAGCTGCGCCAGATGTCTCTTATTGTATCATAATTCTGTTTTCAATGGAACAAATGCATGGACATTTTCTATGATCTGCCGGATCTTAACCGGATTTTTCCAGCCATCCGTCTCCACACCGCTGCTGCAGTCAATACCGAAAGGTGAGAAAGAGGCCATGGCTTCCTTTACATTATCCGACCGCAGATCATCTCTTCCGGTGCGTCCAAAAACACACCAACCGGGCAAATTGCCGGAGATAAGTTCTGTGCAAGCGCTGCTGCTTGGATTGGAGTGACCTGGCGTTTTCCCGGAGCAAACACGATCTCCGGCGACACCATAGTCCGGAGACGGACGGAATTATTCACATCCACCTGGAAAGTCCGAAGGTCGCGGTTGTTCACACCGATGATGGATGCGCCTGCTGCCAGCGCCCGCTCTACTTTTTTCACATCTTGGGTCTCTACCAACGCGGACAGGCCAAGTTCTCTGGCCTGGGCCATCTACTCACGGATTGCTCCGTCATCCAGAATCACGCAGATAAAAGACAGTCCCGGCGCCCTGAGCGCAGCCTCAAAGGCCCCCCCGTTACCGGCATGCTTTCCGCCATGCGCCGCATCTCTCCAGCTAGGATTTTCTATTTTCTTCCGCAACACGTCTTCTTGTCAGTGCCGCAAGTTCTTCTAATATCATGCTCTGCTCCTATTCCTGATTGGAAAGCTTTACATATTTTTCCAGCTGTGCTGCTGCCTTTCCACTGTCGATCATATTCCTTGCCACATCAATACCGGCCTGGATGGTTTCTGCCCTGCCTGCCATGTAAATGGCTGCTCCTGCATTCAGCAGCACGGCATCGCGCTTCGGACCGCTTTTCCCGGACAGGAGATCCCGCGTAATCTGCGCATTTTCGGCCGGAGTTCCGCCCATCAGATCTTCTTTGCTGCAGCGGGTGAGTTCAAACTGCTCCGGTGTGATTTCATAGGAAGTGAAGGTTCCGTCTTTTACCTCGCAGACCTTGGTCGGGGCACTTAAGGAATTCTGGGCAAAGAGGAAGCAGATACCAATCTTTTCCAGCAGCTCCCGGCTCTTCCCCGGGGAAATGGTGATATTCACACCAAGAGCCTCCGTTGATTTTTTTCGTCAGCTGTTCTCTTCCCGCTATTCTTCCTCTTCCGGTTTCTCCGATGCCAGAGCCAGGGTGAACCAGAACTCCACACCATCCTCATGATTTACCACGCCATACTGCTGGTGATGGGCTTCCATGATGGCTTTGACAATAGAAAGTCCGATGCCGCTGCCGCCGTAAGCACGGGTGCGGGCCTTGTCTACCTTGTAGAACTTCGTCCAAAGATTCGGCAGGTCTTCCTCCGGGATTGGAGTTCCGTTATTATATACATGAATCTTTGCCACCCCATCCAGTGTTTCACTCCAGATACGGATGTTATGGTCGCCGCCAAGATGATTCATGGCGTTGGTCAGATAATTGGTCACAACTTCCTCGATCTTGAATTCATCCCCCATAACCACCAGGGTTTCCGGCATATCTACGCTCACCTTTGCCGCATTCTGCTGAATGAGGATGCCGGAGGAATTGATTAGGTCATGCACCAGCTCCGTGACATCAAAGGCTGCAATGCTCGGCGTGTCGTTTCCAAATTCCAGGGCCGTCAGGGTCAGAAGCTGGCGTACCATCTTGTTCATCTTGTTGGCCTCATCCATGATGACCTCACAGTAATAACTGCGGCTTTCTTCATCCTCGCACATGCCGTCGCATAACCCCTCCGCATAGCCCTGGATCAGGGCAATCGGAGTTTTCAGTTCATGGGAGACATTGGCAATGAACTCTTTTCGCATCTCATCGATCTGGATCTTCTCGTCAATGTCGTGCTGCAGCTGTTTGTTGGCATCCTGCAAGGCACCAATAGCATCCTTTAAGCTGTGGGAAAGAGAATTCATACTCCGACCCAGAACACCCACCTCGTCCTCCGCATCATCCTCGTAGGAGACATCAAAATTCAGTTTTGACATTTCTTCGGAAAGGGCCGACAGTTTCATGATCGGTTTGGTGATGCGGTTCGTGACAAAGCACATCATAATACTCCCGAACACCAGCACGATCAGGCCGACCCAGGTGGTAAACCGGTTGGAAAGCGCCACACTCTCCCGAATGCTGGCAAGAGGCATGGACATGATGAACATGGTCCGGTTATCCGAAAAATACCCCCAGCTCTCCATATAGGTGCTGCTGGAACGGAAGTCCCGGTTCTTTTCCACCACGTAATTATCATGCTGCTTTAATATCTCCATGTGCTTGTGTCCCATACCCAGCACATAGCGCTGCAGCTTCTGGGTCAGAAAGTCGCTGTCACGGCCGGAGCTGATCAGTGCCTTGCCGGTATCACTGTCAATGAGGATGATCGCAATATTGTTCTGCTCGCCATAGGTGCGGATCGTTCCAAGCAGGGTTCCCTGCTCTGGCGGAAGGTCTTCCGGCAGATTTTCCGGGACGGCCTCATCCGCCTGATCAGACGGTTCTGTCTCATCTGTCCCGGACGGTTCTTCCTCGCTGTCAGAACCGGTATCTCCCTTTGCCGTCTGTTTCCAGATATCCCACTCCTGCTCCAGTTCCTCCCGCAGCACATCACCGATGTTCTCATTCTCGCCAACCTTTTCCTGGATGGCACTGTCAATATCCGTGTAGGCCTGCTCCATCACCTTCAGCTTCTGGTCCACATAGTAGCCCTCCAGCCACCAGGTATTCACCCCCCAGATAGCCAGAAGCATGGCCGCCATAAGACCCATGAAGATCAGCATGATTCGGTGACGGATGGAATGAAACCGAAAAATCTTTTTGTGCTTCATCAGTCTACCTCAAACTTATAGCCCATGCCCCAGATGGTCTTGATATAATTACCTTTCTCGCCCATCTTGCTGCGCAGCTTTTTGACATGGGTATCAATGGTGCGGGCATCACCGAAGTAATCATAATTCCAGACATTGTTGAGGATCTTCTCTCTGGAAAGAGCAATACCCTGGTTCTCTACAAAGTAGGTCAGAAGTTCAAACTCCTTGTAGCTCAAATCAATCGGCTTTCCGTCAATCTCTACAAGATGGGCCGCCTTGTCAATGCGGATGCCGCCCACCTCAGTGATCTCGCTGACTGCCACATTGGAGCGGCGTAAAATGGCCTCGACCCGGGCCACCAGGATTTTGGGACTGAAGGGCTTGGAAATGTATTCATCCACACCCAGCTTAAAGCCCTGAAGCTCGTCCCGCTCCTCGCCGCGGGCTGTCAGCATGATGACCGGCACCTGGGAATACTGGCGTACGGTCTTTAAAACCTCCCAGCCATCCATTTTCGGCATCATTACATCGAGGATGATAAGGGAAATGTCTTTCTGCTTAAAGAAAATATCTACAGCCTGTTCGCCATCTTCCGCCTCGATCACGGTAAAGCCCTTGATAGTTAGGAAATCCTTCACCAGCTTGCGCATTCTGGCTTCATCATCCACTACTAATATCTTCAACGATTCCATATGTATCGTCTCCTCTCTGTTTTTGAGTTTCTTTCATCTTTTCCCCATTTTAGCAGAGTTTTTTTTGCTTTTCCACATTTTCACAGAGATTTCACACATACAGAAAACAGGGACAGAATCTCTGTTTTCGCAGAACTCTGTCCCTGACATATCATGACTTATTCTTCGGTTGTCTCAGCCTCTTCGCATACCTCAATGCCAAGCTCTTCCAGCTGCTTTGGATCTACCGGAGTCGGAGCCTCGGTCATCAGGCAGGATGCATCCTTTACCTTCGGGAATGCGATGACTTCACGGATGCTGTCGCAGCCGCCCATGAGCATTACCACACGGTCAAGGCCGTACGCCAGGCCAGCGTGCGGCGGAACTCCGTACTTGAAGGCTTCAAGCAGGAAGCCGAACTGCTCCTGTGCCTTTTCCGGAGTGAAGCCCAGTACCTCGAACATCTTGGACTGGATGTCGCTCTGGTGGATACGGACAGAACCACCGCCGATCTCGGTACCGTTTAAGACGATATCGTATGCCTTCGCGCGTACTGCGCCCGGATCGGAATCGATTAAATGCCAGTCTTCGTCCATCGGCATGGTGAATGGGTGATGCATGGCTACGAAACGTCCCTGCTCCTCAGAGTACTCGAGTAACGGGAACTCGGTTACCCACAGGAACTTGTAGTCGTCCTTCTTTAAGAGATCAAGCTGACGCGCGATCTCCAGACGCAGATTGCCCAGAACATCCCATACAACTTTGTTCTTATCAGCAGCGAATAACAGCAGGTCGCCCGGCTTGCCATCCATAGCAGAGATCAGGGCTTGCATCTGCTCCTCGGTCATGAATTTCGCGAAGGAAGACTTGTAGCTGCCATCCTCCTGGATTGCAACGTAGGCAAGACCCTTTGCTCCGTATCCCTTTGCAAACTCAACCAGCGCGTCGATCTTCTTACGCGGCATATGGCCCTGTCCCTCAGCGTTGATACCGCGAACGGTGCCGCCGTTTTCCAGAGCGCCCTTGAATACAACAAACTCACAGTCTTTGACAACATCAGATACATTCTTTAACTCCATGCCGAAACGAAGATCCGGCTTATCGGAACCAAAGCGGTCCATAGCCTCCTGCCAGGTCATGCGTGGGATCGGCTGCGGAATCTCTACGTTTAAGATTTCCTTGAACAGCTTGTGAAGCAGGCGCTCGTTGACATCGATGACATCATCCACGTCTACGAAGGACAGCTCCATATCGATCTGGGTGAACTCCGGCTGACGGTCTGCACGCAGATCCTCATCGCGGTAGCAGCGTGCCAGCTGGAAATAACGGTCGTAACCGGAGCACATTAACAGCTGCTTAAAGAGCTGCGGAGACTGCGGAAGCGCGTAGAAGGAACCCGGATGTACACGGCTCGGTACGAGGTAGTCTCTTGCGCCCTCCGGAGTGCTCTTGATGAGGGTCGGAGTCTCAATCTCCAGGAAGCCTTCCTCTGCCAGGAACTGTCTGGTGAGAATGGCAATCTTACTTCTTAACAGCAGGTTGCGCTGCATATCCGGTCTTCTTAAATCCAGGAAACGGTATTTTAAACGCAGCTCCTCTTTGGTCTTGGAGTTCTCCTCGATCGGGAATGGCGGAGTCTCGGACTCAGATAAGATGCGCAGGCTGTTGGCGCGCACCTCAATGGCACCGGTTGCCAGGTTCTCGTTGACTGCGCCGGAACGTGCCTCCACGCGGCCGGTTACAGCAATGACATACTCACTTCTTAACTTCTCTGCCTTTGCGAAGCTCTCTGCACCACAGTCGCTCTCCTCAAAGATGATCTGCAGGATACCGGAACGGTCACGTAAATCCACGAAAATGATTCCGCCCTTGTTTCTGCTCTTCTGCACCCAGCCCATAACGGTCACTTCCTGACCGATGTTTGCTGTGGTGACTTCTGTACACCGATGGGACCGCTTCAGTCCCAGCATTGATTCTGCCATGATTTATCTCCTTTGATTCAATGATCTTATTTCAAAGCTCTTATTTCAGGGCTTCTTTATAAAACTCTACAAATTCGTTATAGCCCTCTTTGTTTAACTGCTCCTTCTGGAACTTCTTATTCTTGTTCATCATGGAAACAAGCACCTGGACACCGGCTTTGCGCTCGCCCATAGCCTGCTTCATGATCTGTCCGTAGCGTGCCGGATCCATGCCCTTCTCGATAAGATAAGCCTTCTTCGGAGCCGCATTTTCGATTTCGCCGCCCTGCTCCATAAGGATGGTAACGATACGCTCAAAGCCGATAGAGAAGCCGCAGGCCGGAGTATCCTGACCGGTAAACTTGCCGATCATCTTGTCGTATCTTCCGCCGCCTGCAACGGAACCGCCAAAGCCTTCCATGGAAACCTCGAAGATGGTTCCGGTGTAGTAGGACATGCCGCGCACCAGAGTTGGGTCAAAGGCCAGCTTAAAGTCGGTCTCGGCTACCTCGGTTACGGTATCCATGATATTGGCCAGATTCTCTGCGGTCTTTGTATCCAGCACACCGGCTAAGGTCTCGCCAAGACCACGGACTGCTGCGGCGTCCTCGCCAAGGCCGGATAACAGTTCTGCATACTTTTCTACGCTTTCCGCTGCGTAACCAAGCTCCAGAAGCTCTGCCTTTACGCCATCCAGACCGATCTTGTCCATCTTATCCAGGGTGATGAATACCTGGTCCAGGCCATCCTCGGGGAAGCCGCAGTAAAGAGCCATGCCCTTTAAAATGCCGCGGTCATTGATGCGGACGGTAAACGCGTTCTTCGGGCAGATTCTGCCAAGGGCAGTGGTGGTAGCCAGGATCAGCTCAATCTCTGCCATGTTGGTTGCGTCACCCAGGATGTCGATGTCACACTGGGTGAACTGACGGAAACGGCCGCGCTGCGGACGGTCCGCACGCCACACGCTGCCCATCTGCAGAGCCTTGAACGGACTCGGGAGCTGTGCTCCGTTATTGGAATAATAACGGGACAGCGGCAGGGTCAGGTCATAGCGAAGTCCGCTGTCGGTTAAATCGTTCTCGGTTTCAGCGGTCTCGAGGTTTAATTTTTCTCCGCGCTTTAAGATCTTGAAGATCAGCTTCTCGTTGTCTCCGCCCTGTTTGCTGGTCAGGTTTTCGATGTGCTCCACACACGGAGTCTCCACCTGGGTAAATCCGAAACTGCGGTAGGTTTCACGGATCTGGTTCATCACATATTCCCGCACCTGCATCTCTGCCGGCAGGATATCACGCATGCCGGTAACCGGCTTCTTTTTTAATGCCATATTTATTCTCCGTTTTCTATGTTTCTAAGTCTTCCTGAAAATCACATACTCGTTTACAAATTATACTATTCTAAGGAACAAATTGCAATCGTAAGCGTTCAACTTGTTACAGTTACTGCGCATCTGACAGCAATTTTTCTTTTCGCTCAATCATTTCCTCCACGCGACTGATGTACTGCTCCACATCCTTCACATTTTCACAGCGCTCGATACGGTTCTCCTCGGCGAACAGACGCTTGGTGGTGGTTCCTGCTCCGCAGCCGATGATGGTCTGCTGCTCCTCCATGATGAGCACGTTATAGATGCAGGCCTTTCCAGGTGCCGCATAGCCCACGTTCTCAAAATTGCCTGCCATATTTTTCTGGCGGTACAGATAGTACGGCTCCAGGCCCATCTCACGGGCGTAGCGGGCAGTCAGATCGATCATCTCCTGCGTATTCTCGATCTTTAAATCCTTATAAACTTCCTTCATGGTGTTTAAGCGTGCTGCGCGCTTAATGGCCAGGGAATGCACAGTGACGCTGTCCGGTGCCAGAGCCTTCACTGCCTCCATGGTGGCCTGTACATCCTCCAGAGTTTCCTCCGGCAGTCCGATGATGAGATCCATATTGATGTTGTCAAAGCCAACCTCACGGGCAAGCTTGAAACGGTCCACCACATCCTCCACTGTGTGGCGGCGTCCGATGAGACGCAGAGTATCCTGCTTCATAGTCTGTGGGTTGATGGAAATACGGCCCACGCCATGTTTCTTAAGCACCTCCAGCTTCTCCCGGGTGATGCTGTCCGGACGTCCTGCTTCCACGGTAAACTCCTGAACGGCAGAGAAATCAAAGGTCCCCTTTAGTTTTGTGATCAGCCTGTCCAGATCTTCCGGAGAAAGAGAAGTCGGGGTTCCTCCGCCAAAATAAACGGTGTCCAGCGTGCAGCCCTTCTTCTTTTCTGCCACATAATCCAGTTCTTTGAACAGCGCATCCAGATACTCGTGAGTGCGGTCCTTCCACTTTCCGATCGGATAAGAGGTAAAGGAACAATACAGGCAGGTGGTCGGGCAGAACGGAATGCCCACATACAAGCTGTAGCCTTCCTTATAATCAATGGTCGAAAGCAGCTTGCGTTCTCTCTGGGCAATTTCGATGCTTAAGTGAATCTTCTCATCGCTGGTGAAATAGGTATCCTTCATGTGGCGGAAAATCTGCTCTTCCGTTTCGCCTTCCGCAAGCTTTGTCATGGCAATCTTGGTCGGACGAATGCCTGTTAAGGTTCCCCACGGGAGCTGCTTTCCCGTCTGCTGCATGAGAAGCACATAGAGTCTGCGTTTAATTTTATTCTTTGTCTCAAAGCGATTTTCGTAATTTACTTTCAGAACACTGTTCTCCGCCGCCGCCTGAAATTCGGCCCGGATCTCCGGCTCCAGTTTCTCCATGGACAGCAGATGGAAGCAGGAGCTTCCGAAATATCCCAGACATAACGTAAACTCCGTACGATCTTCATTTACCGTTCCTTCCACAAAAAAGTCCAGATCCTCCTGCATTTCATGCGCAAAGGTCTGTCCCGGGTAAAATGCCATCAGAAGCTCCCGGATATCCTGCTCGTAAGCGCTGTCATTTAACAAAATTCCGATCATGCCTGCATGCCTCGCTTTCTCACATAAGCTGCCACCGGATTATACTGCTTCTCATAACCAATGGTAGTAGCATCACCATGTCCCGGATAGACCATGATATCATCCGGCAGCACCAGAAGCTTCTCTGCGATGGAATGAACAATGGCAGACATGCTTCCGGTCGGAAGATCCGTCCGTCCCAGAGACTCCGCAAACAGGGTATCTCCGCTGAACAGCACCTTCTCCTCCGGCAGGTAATAACAGACAGAACCTGCTGTATGGCCCGGTGTGGCCATAACCTTCCACTCCCTGTTTAAGAAATGGAGTACATCTCCATCCCGCAGCAGATGGTCTGCGCTGATACCGGTCTGCTCTGTTCCCATGGTTCCGGAAAGATTCAGAAACGGGTCATTCAGCATCCGCTCATCGTCCATATGGACATAAACCTTGCATCCGTAAGCTTTGCGAATATCATCCGCAGCCAGCATATGATCAAAATGCGCATGAGTAAGAAGGACTGCCTCAGGTTTCACGCCAAATTCCCGGCATTTGTTCTTTAAGTAATCCGCATTGTCTGCCGGATCGATGATCACGGCTGTTTTTTCGCCCTCACGGAACACGAGGTAACAGTTTGTGCTGACACCGCCCAGCACATAGGTTTTAATTCGAAAATCACTCATAATCTGCTCCTTTTCTATATCCGAAACACAGAAAAACTGCGGAACAACTATCCCGCAGTCCTTTCTATATCGATCACGCCATCGATCTGTCTTAACTTGTCCGTCAGCCGGTTCAGTTCTTCGATTCCGTGAATGTCAAACGTCATAATGATCGTGGCCTTGCCCTGCTTGCTGGTGCGCACATTCATCGAGGTGATATCGATCTGGCGCTCCGTAAACACCTTGGAAATATCGACAAACATGCCGATGCGGTTATTGGCGTAAATCTGGATCTCCGTAGTGTAGCGCTCCTTGGTGCTGCTGTCATCCTCCGGCTGCTGCCACTCGGCCTCAATGAGACGGGTACGCTCCTCCGACGGAAGGTTGATGATATTCACACAGTCTGTCCGGTGAATGGATACGCCGCGGCCGCGGGTCACATAGCCCACGATCTCGTCGCCCGGCACCGGACTGCAGCAGCGTGAGAAGCGGACTGCCACATCATGGATGCCCTTTACCATAATTCCGCCCTTGGACTTCTTGCTGACCTCAGCTTTGTTTCCGGACATCTCGCTGAGACCGTCCAGAATGTTGGTATCGGTAACCTCCTTGCGGGTCTTTTTCTCCCGTTCCTCGATCATCTTGTTGATGACCTGGCCTTCTTTTAAGCCGCCATGGCCGATGGAAGCCAGAACAGAATCCCAGTCGCGGAAGGCATAACGCTGCATGACCTTCTCCTGAAACTCCGGCTTATTTAAATCGCCAAAATTGATGCCCTTGGTCTTACAGTAGCGGTCGATGAGATCCTTGCCGCGGACGATGTTATCTTCTTTTAATTCACTCTTAAACCACTGGTTGATCTTGTTTTTGGCCTGGGTACTCTTGACCAGAGCCAGCCAGTCACGGCTCGGGCCTTTGGAGTTCTGGGAAGTGATGACCTCAATGCGGTCGCCATTCTGGACCACATACTCGATCGGCACCAGCTTGCCGTTCACCCTTGCTCCGACCATCTTGTTGCCCACCGCACTGTGGATGGAGTACGCAAAATCAATGGTTGTAGAACCGCTTGGCAGTGTCTTGACATCTCCTGACGGAGTGAAGCAGTACACATTCTCTGAGAATAAATCCAGATCTCCCTTTACCATGCTCAGGAACTCTTTGGAGTCACTGGTGTCCTTCTGCCACTCCAGGATCTGGCGCAGCCAGGACAGTTTTGCAGCTTCATCGCCTGCAGCAACCTTGCCGCTTCCGCTCTCCTTATACTTCCAGTGCGCAGCAATACCGTATTCTGCGGTACGGTGCATCTCAAAGGTCCGGATCTGGATCTCAAACGGCTGGCCGTTGCTGCCGATCAGCGTGGTGTGCAGAGACTGGTACATATTCGGCTTCGGCATGGCAATATAATCCTTGAACCGGCCCGGGATCGGCTTGTACAGCTCATGGATAACACCCAGGGCAGCGTAACAGTCCTTTACCGTATCTACAATGATGCGCACTGCAAACAGATCATAAATCTGATCCAGTGTCTTGTGCTGGTTGACCATCTTTCGGTAGATGCTGAAGAAATGCTTCACGCGTCCGTCAACCTTGGCCTGAATGCCGGCCTCCTTCATGTGGGTGGAAACCTCATCAACAATGCTCTTGACAAACTCCTCCCTGGCATCCTTACCAAGGGAAATCTTTTCCGCCAGATCATAGTAGACATCTGGCTGCAGATATTTTAATGAGAGATCATCCAGTTCCACCTTGATCTTGGAAATACCGAGACGATGGGCGATGGGCGCGTAGATTTCCATGGTCTCACGGGCTTTTTCCTTCTGCTTCTCCGGCTTCATGTACTGCAGCGTACGCATATTGTGCAGACGGTCGGCCAGCTTGATCAGGATGACACGGATATCTTTTGCCATGGCGAGGAACATCTTGCGCAGGTTCTCTGCCTGCATCTCCACCTTGTCCTTGGACCAGGACAGCTGGGTCAGCTTCGTGACGCCGTCTACCAGAAGCGCTACCTCCGGACCAAACTCCTTAGAAAGCTCATCCAGCGTCATGACGGTGTCTTCCACGACATCATGAAGAATGCCTGCCGCAATGGTCTCCTTATCCATCTCAAGGTCTGCCAGAATGATGGCAACACAAAGAGGGTGAATGATATAGGGTTCACCCGATTTTCGTTTCTGATCCTTGTGTGCCTCATGGGCAACCTTGTACGCTTTCTCGATCAGGGAGATATCATCTGAAGGATGATACTTCCGGATACTGCGGATCAGGTCCTTATACAATTCTTCCGGGCTGGTAAAATCTGCGGGATTCTCCAGCTCAATGTCCATTTTCTTCTCCGTCTGTTCATTCGCCATAGAAAAAGCCACCTTTTTGAAGATAATATATTAACACATTATAAAATTTTTTGTCGGAAAATGCAAGCATTACGTCCCGAAGGCTTAGTTTTAAGCTATTTGCCCGATTTCTGCGTCCTGGTGACCTGATACATCAGCGCATTGCACACAGCTGCCGCAATATTACTTCCGCCTTTTCTTCCGCGCGCCACGATGCATGGCACACTCGACTGACAGATGAGCTCCTTCGACTCTACTACATTTACAAAGCCCACCGGGGTTCCGATGATAAAATCCGGATGGATCTCACCCTTCTGCATCATCTCATACAATCGAATAAGGGCCGTCGGCGCGTTGCCGATGGCAAAGATGACCGGTCCGGCAAGCGTTGCCGCGCGTTCCATACTGACGATAGCCCTTGTCACGCCCCGCTCCTTCGCCTCAGCCGCCACATCCGGATCTGCCATAAAGCAGCGGACCGTTCCGTTTAGCTGTTTGAGTGCCGCCTTGTTTACACCGGCCAGCGCCATGTTGGTATCCGTCACGATGGTAAAGCCCCTGCCGCTCTTCATCAGATTTACTGCCAGCTCCACCGCTCCATCAGAAAAATAGAGATTGCTGGCATAATCAAAATCCGCCGCGGTATGGATACAACGCTTCACCACAGCCAGCTCACCCGGTGTCCAGTTTCCTTCCGGCATCTCAGCTTCGATGATGGCCATACTGCGGGCCTCGATCTCCTCCGGCCGAACCCACTGCATTGTTTCTATCATAATGTTATCCTTTCCATTTTTTTCCTGTTCAAACCTGGATGTTCTTTCAACATGCAGATTGTCCACATGCATTCCCGGCTTCATACCAGGTTCCTGTCTGTCTTTAGGACTCGTACTCTTCCATAATCTTATAGACCGCCTCCATATCCAGCGACTGGCGCACCAGATCTGCCAGCTTATCATACTGGCTTTCCTTATATTCTTCCATACTTTGTGCCTTTGCAGTCAGGCTGATGCCTTTCTTTTCTGCCAGCCTGGTCAGAATCGCTCCGGTAAACTCCAGATTATCAAACAGGCCGTGGAGATAGCTTCCGAACACCAGGCCATCGGCCCGGACAAAACCGTCCATGCGGCCGTCTGCAAGGCAGATTGCCGGGGTAACACTGTGATCTGCCCGGGAGGCATTTCCTGGCTGCTGTCCTGCACCCGCCTGCTGCGAGCCATTCAAGCCCGACCCTGCCTCAGCCGGAAACGTCTCTCCCATATGGATCTCATACCCCTTCACGCTCTGCCCGGTCACCTGGCCATAAACTCCAGCTGCTGCCATCACCATTCCTTCTGTCCGGGTTCTGGTTTTCTCTGCCGCAAAGATGGTCTCTGCCGCCAGAAGTCCCATGCCCCGCATGGTACTGCCCGGTTCCCCTTCCACACCATGCGGATCAGAAAGCTGTTCACCAAGCATCTGATAACCGCCGCAGATTCCGATCACCGGAACTTTCTGTTCCTCCACCAGCCGCCAGATCATGGCCTCCAGTCCGCTCTCCCGCAGCCATTTTAAGTCAGCCATGGTATTTTTCGTTCCCGGCAGAAGGATCAGATCCGGCTGTCCCAGATGTGCCGGCCGGTCCACATAGCGCAGAGAAACGCCATCATAATGTTCCAGCGCATTGAAGTCCGTAAAATTGGAGATATGCGGCAGATGGATCACCGCCACATCCAGGCCGTCCTGCGCCTTAGTCCGCACCAGACGGTCGGACAGGCTGTCCTCATCATCCAGATCGATCTGCTCCATGGGGATCACGCCCACCACCGGAATGTGAAGCCGCTCCTCGATCATGCGGAGTCCCGGCTCTAGAATCTTAACATCACCACGGAATTTATTGATGACGAGACCCTTGATACGGGCCCGCTCCTCCGGCTCCAGCAGACTGACGGTTCCATATAATGATGCAAACACGCCGCCCCGGTCAATATCTCCCACCAGAAGCACCGGCGCATTCGCAATCTTTGCCATCCCCATATTCACGATATCATTGTCCCGCAGATTAATCTCTGCCGGACTTCCGGCACCCTCCAGGACAATGGCATCAAACTGGCTTTCCAGCCTCTCGAACGCCTCCCGGACTGCCGGAATAAATTCCGTTTTGCGGCGGTAATAATCCATGGCTTTTAAATTTCCGAACACCTCGCCGTTTACGATCACCTGGCTTCCCATCTGGCTGGTCGGCTTTAGCAGGATCGGGTTCATGTCCACGGTAGGCGCGATTCCAGCCGCCTCCGCCTGCATGGCCTGGGCCCGCCCGATTTCCAGTCCATCTTTGGTAATGTAAGAGTTCAGGGCCATATTCTGGGATTTAAACGGTGCTACGGAGTAACCATCCTGCCTTAAGATCCGGCACAGGGCCGCCGCCACGAAGCTCTTTCCGGAATTGGACATGGTGCCCTGGATCATGATCTTCTTTGCCATTTCTAAACCCCCTTGCGGAATTCCGTTGTAAAATGCGCATCGTACAGTCTGGAAAGTTCAAAGGTATCACCAAGGAACCTGCCTACGGTTACCAGTGCTGTCTTACGGATGCCTGCTTTCTTTACCTTCTGCGCAATATCCGTCAGCGTTCCCTTGACGATCTTCTGATCCTCCCAGGATGCCTTATAGACCACAGCGGCCGGAGTATCTTCCGGATAACCACCGGCCTGCAGCCGTGTGCTTAATGTCTCAATCTCACCTACACTTAAGAAAATCACCATGGTAGCCTGATGCACTGCCAGCGCTTCAATCTGTTCCCGCTCCGGCACTGCAGTGCGTCCTTCCATGCGGGTTAAGATCACGGTCTGGCTGACTCCCGGCAGCGTGTACTCCCGCTTTAAGCTGGCTGCAGCCGCCAGGAAGGAACTGACTCCCGGCACGATCTCATAAGGAATTCCCATTTTTTCCAGTTCCACCATCTGTTCCCGGTGGGCGCCGTAAATAGATGGATCTCCGGTATGGACACGGACAACTTTTTTTCCTGCCGCCACGCCGCGCTTCATCACATCCAGTACCTCTTCCAGGTTCATGGTGGCGCTGTTGTAAATCTCCGCTTCCGGCCTTGCCCCGGAAAGCACCTGAGGGTTCACCAGGGAACCGGCATAAATGATAATGTCTGCCTCATCGATCAGACGTTTTCCCTTCACGGTGATCAATTCCGGATCTCCCGGTCCGGCTCCGATAAAATAAATCATACCTGTTCCTCCTCAAAATTCTGATATGCGTCAACGTGAATGTTTTCAAAGGTACTGTTCTCCCGGTACACAGCCTCCGCCATATCAAGCAGCGGAAACAGCATCACGGCTCCGGTTCCCTCGCCCAGTGCCAGGTTTCCATAAATACTTGCCTCCAGCCCAAGCGTTTCCATTGCCATGCCGCAGGCCGGTTCCTTTCCCATATGTGACGGAAGCAGAAAGTCCGTAACCAGCGGACAGAATTTCCGGGCCAGAAGCGCTGCCATCAACGAGATCAGGCCATCCAGTACCACCGGGATCCGGTAAATAGCCCCGCCCAGCATCAGACCGCACATACCTGCAATATCAAAGCCGCCCACAGCTTCCAGGACCGCCAGCGGGTCCTCCGGATCCGGATGGTGCAGCGCAATAGCCTCTTTGATCACCTCTATTTTCTTTTCCAGTCCTGCGTTGGAGAGCCCGGCTCCACGCCCAGTCACAATTTCCACCGGTGCCTGCAAAAGTACGCTGGCCACCGCGCTGCTGGTGGTGGTATTGCCAATTCCCATCTCCCCCACCGCCAGAAGATCATATCCGGTATCTTTGAGCTCCGACGCAAGACGGATTCCGGTATGAAGTGCCTCCAGCGCCTGCTCCCGGCTCATGGCCGGTTCCCGGCGCAGATTGCTAGTCCCATTTGCAATGCGGCAGTTGCGGACCCCAGGCTCTTTAATCTCTCCCATAACTCCAATATCCACCGGTATCACATCTGCCCCGGCCACCGATGCCATACGGTTTACACTGGCAATGCCCCGGGCAAAATTTTCTGTAACCACCGCTGTCACGCTGCTGTCCGTCTGGGTCACGCCCTCAGCCACCACACCGTTGTCCGCGCAGAATACCACAACCGCTTTCCGATCTATTTTGATATCTTCCGTATTCTGAATGCCTGCCACTTTGGTTAAAAGATCTTCAAACCGACCAAGCCCGTACAATGGTTTGGCAATTCCATTCCAGTGGCGCCTTGCCGCGTCCACTGCCCGCTCATCCGCAGCACGCACACTGCGGCAGAGACAGTGAAGCTGCTTCTCCAGATATTGTTCCATGTTATGTCTCACTTTCTACGTTTTTCAGATCCGGTAGCCCCGCGGTGTCACCATCCGCTCCCCGATCCTTTTTGTCTGGGAATTTCCGATAAACACCGTGGTAAACATATCCACCCGGGTATCGCGAAGCTCACTGAGCATCAGAACCCGGGCGTTCTGCCCTTCCCTGCCAATGTTGCTCACAATGCCGCAGACCCGGTCTTCCTTTATCTGTCCCAGAATGATATCGCAGGCCCGTTTTAAATAATCTGCCCGTTTTTTGCTGGACGGATTGTAGATACAGATGGAAAAATCCGCCTCCGCCGCACAGCGAAGTCTTGTCTCAATCTTCTCCCAGGGCGTTAAGAGATCACTTAAACTGATGACTGCAAAATCATGCATCAGCGGAGCACCAAGCACTGCGCCGCCGGCCAGGGCTGCCGTCACGCCGCTGACCACTTCCACCTCACACTCCCGATACTCCTGCTGTAATTCCAGGATCAGCCCGGACATGCCATACACGCCGGCATCGCCGCTGCAGACCATGGCCACGGTCTGACCCTTCTTCGCCTCTTCAAACGCCATGCGGCAGCGTTCCACCTCCTGGCGCATGGGCGTAGTCAGAAACTGCTTCTCCGGGAAATGTTCCCGCAAAAGATCCACATACACGGTATAGCCAACGATCACATCACTCTGCTCCAGCGCCCTGCGCGCCTCAAACGTCATCTGCTCAAAATTTCCCGGCCCCATGCCGATCACATACACAAGCTTCCTCACCTGATTGCTCCTCATCCTTCCTGCTGTTTTCATGGATTTATTCATCAAAGGTAATGATCTTTCCCGGATTCAGGATCAGCTTCTCATCAAACGCCAGCTTGATGGACTGATACAGCTTATACATCCGGTCTCCCACGAACGGCTTTAAGTATTCAAGACGTCCGTTTCCGATTCCGTGTTCGCCGGACAACTGACCGCCAAACTGTTTGGAGACACCGTAAAGTTCGGTGAAGCAGGCTCTGGTTCCTCTAATCCAGTCTTCGTCGCTCATGGAGGCGTCGCGCAGCATCTCGGTATGAATGTTTCCGTCACCGGCATGGCCGCACGGCTCTACGCGGATACCGTACTTGGCACCGATGCTTTTTGCCAGGCGTACATATTCCGCGATCTTTGCCCGCGGTACGACCACATCGCACTCCTCCTGCGCCACGCTCTCGGCCTTCATGCCCTCAAGGATTGCGCCGCGCACAGACCACACAGACGCAATACGTTCCGGCGTGTCGGCAATGTAAACGTCGATAGCTCCGGCCTCCAGTGCCGCATCCGACGCTTCGGTGCAGGCAGATAAAAGTTCCTGCTCGCTTCCCGCGTCATACATGACGATCAGCACCGCGTCACCTTCTTTCACCGGCAGCAGCTTATGAAGATTGCGCTCCACAATGTCAATCAGCTCCCGCTCCAGAAACTCAATAGCGGTCGGCACAGCTGCCATCTGTAGAAGGCACGGCACCATGTCGATGCAGCTTTCCAGACTTTCAAACGGCATCACCAGGGTACGGGTAAATTTCGGTGCAGGCATCAGCTTTAAGGTCACTTCCGTGAGAATGCACAGAGTTCCCTCGGAACCGATCACCAGGTCTTTGACATCGTAACCGGTGGTGTTCTTCACGACATTGGAGGAAAACTGCACGATCTCGCCATCCGGCAGCACGGCCTCGATGCAGCGGACAAAATCACGGGTCAGGCCATAGCGGACAGCACGCATGCCGCCCGCGTTGGTGATGACATTACCGCCGATGGACGCAGTCTTTTCGCCTGGATCCGGCGGATAGAACAAGCCTTCTGCCGCTGCGGCTGCGGCCACTTCGGTTAAAAGCATGCCAGGCTGAACAGTCATGGTCATGTTGGCCTTGTCCAGACAGATCATCCTGTTCATTTTCATAACAGACAGCAGAATGCCGCCGTACTTACAGTTTGCGCCGCCCGCAAGACCGGTACCGGCTCCGCGGACCACCACCGGGATATTCTGCTCCCAGGCGTATTTCATGATCTTGCTGACTTCCTGCTTATCCAGCACTTCCACATAAAGTTCCGGAGGAAATACGCCATACTCCGGCATCTCATCGTGGTAATATTCTCTCGCGATCTCATCGCCGACCCAGACACGCTCCGGCGCAGTCACACTGCGAAGGTAAGCGAAATCCTCTTCAGTCATTTTTTTGTATGGAAACGGCATATCACTCACCATCCTTTCTGTTTTTTACATCGTTCAAAAGCTCCGGCAGCACCGCGTACAGATCGTCCCTGATGGCAATATCCGCGATGTTAAAGATCGGCGCCTCCGGGTCATTGTTGACCGCCACAATGCACTCGGCACTGTTCATGCAGGCGGTAAACTGGATCGCACCGGATACGCCAAAAGTCAGGATCAGCTTCGGTTTTACCGTTCGTCCAGACAGACCGATCTGGTGCGCGGTGTCTCCATATCCGTCCTCGATCATCGGGCGGGTAAAGCACAGCTGGCCCCCCAGAAGCTCTGCCAGCTCTTTTAACTGATCCAGTGCTTTGCCTGCGCCGCGTCCCGCAACCACCAGCACATCTTCCTCCTCAATGGAGCGCACATGCTCCAGTACCTTTGCAGAGAGTACCTCAATGCGGGAGCGGACCATGTCCTCTGACACAGGACAGACGGTTATCTTACCGGATGGTTTTTCTACCTTTTCCGCGCGGTCCATCACTTTATAGCGGACTGTGGCAAACTGCGGACGAGACTCACTGATGACGATCTGGGCCATGATATTTCCGCCAAATGCCGGGCGGATCTGTACCAGATCTGTATTGGATTTCATCTCCAGCTTCGTGCAGTCAGCAGTCAGGCCGGTGTGGAAGCGGGTGGAAAGGCGCGGTGCCAGGGAGCGCCCCAGGGAAGTTCCGCCAACTAACACGACCGACGGGCGCAGCTTGGAGATGCAGTCAGCCACAGCATCTGCGTAACAGTCTGCCTTAAATCCGGCGAAGCCCTCATGCTCATAGACGAACACTTCATCTACGCCGTAGGGCAGAAGCTCCTTCGCGTTCTCCGCAGTTCTGGCAGTTCCCACCATAACCGCATAAACCTTATAGCCAACCTTCTTTGCCAGCTTTCTGGCTTCTCCGATCAGCTCGAAGACCACCGGATGCATCTTGCCGCGCTCCTGCTCTGCGTATACCAGGATGCCATTCCAGGTGCTCTTATCCTCACCGCCGGCTTTCTGTTCAAAATAGAGTGCCTTGCTCTGGCACTGTCTCACGCAGACGCCGCACATGCGGCAGTTTTCATTTAAGGTAATTCCTGTTTTTTCCATGGTGATGGCGCCAAACGGACATTTATCGATGCAGGCTCCGCAAAGGGTGCAGAGCTGCGGATCAAACCGTAATAACTTCATATGTTTTTCCTCCGATTTTTCTATTCCGGCCTGTCAGGCTCAGATGTATTTTCGCTCTGCAAGCAGCTTTGTCAGCTGCTCTGCCTTTTTCGCTGCGGTTCCTTCCAGTACCACACTGGCTGCCCCTGCCTCCGGCGCAAAGATGCGCTCAACCCGGGTCGGAGAGCCGACTGCGCCAAAACGGGTCAGATCCGGTCTTGGAAGATCATCAAAGGTTACCACACGCACCGGTCGGTCCTTCGTCTCTTTGGTCAGACGCCAGGATGGAAGTCTCGGAACGCAAATATCCTTGTCCACAGTAACCAGGCATGGATACTGCATCCGGGAAATCTGGGTCACGCTTCCAAAATCCTGTTTTAACGTAATCTGCTCCGCATCTGCTTCCTCAATGGCAGATACCCACGCGCAGTGCGGGATATGCAAATGTTCAGCGATGGCCGGACCGATCTGGGCAGTATCACCATCTGTGGTCTGACGTCCGCAAAGGATCAGATCTGCGCCTCCCAACAGCTCAATGCCCTGAGATAATGTATACGAAGTTGCCAGCACATCCGAACCGGCAAACTTGCGGTCACTTAAAATAACACCTTCATCAGCTCCCATACTGTAGGCGTCACGGATCATGCTCTCTGCCTGTCCAGGTCCCATAGTCAGCACCGTAACGGTACCTCCGGTTTTTTCACGGATCTGCAGCGCGCACTCCAGTGCGTAGAGATCATACGGATTGGTACGCTGTCCCGCGCTTCCCCTCTTAAGGTTGCCGGTCTCCGGATCGATGTCAACCCTGGAGCTTGCCGGAACCTGTTTCATACATACAATAATCTTCATGCTACACAGTCCTTCCTGTCTTAACGTTTATTTCTGCCTTATCTGGTCATGCCAGTTCCGATGATATCTGATATTGCAAAATAGTTTCATCAGTTGTGTTCCAGTATAGCACGTCAACGTGTTAAAGTCGACATGTATCAAAAATTATTCGCAAAAGCCCCGGCTTTCGCCAGGGCTTCTTCTAGATTTATTCCATTTCACTTCTCCGCAAAATATCATACGGGCTGACCTCGCTTCCAAGATCTACCCATAAGACCTGCTTCGGATACGGTGCGCTCTCCATGGCGTTTCCGTCCTCATCGGTGATGCCTTTTACGGTGACCAGTACATTACGGCCATTCGGCTTCATGATCTCGATCTGCTCGCCCACAGAGAACTTGTTCTTCTGCTCAATGCGGCAGCAGCCGTCCTCCCGGACTTCCTCTACCGTGCCAAGATAGGTATAGTTCTTGACGTAGGTATTGCTGTCATAAATCTGGCTGTCGGTCGTCGGCTTTCCGAAGTAAAAACCGGTGGTAAATTCACGATACGTGCATTTGCCGATTTCTTCCTTGTACCACTCCATATTTTTCCGGTACAGAGCCGGATCCTTCTTGTAATCGTCGATTGCCTTGCGGTAGGTGCGGGCTACGGTAGCCACATAGAGAGCGGTCTTCATGCGGCCCTCGATCTTGAAGCTGTCGATGCCGGCATCTACAAGCTCCGGGATATGCTCGATCATGCACAGGTCCTTGGAGTTGAAGATATAGGTTCCGCGCTCATTCTCATAAACCGGCATATACTCGCCCGGTCTGGTCTCCTCCACAACAGAGTACTTCCAACGGCACGGATGCGTACAGGCTCCCTGATTAGCGTCTCTTCCTACCAGGAAGTTGCTCAGCAGGCAGCGGCCGGAATAAGAAATACACATTGCTCCGTGGATAAAGCTCTCAATCTGCATATCCTCCGGAATATGGGCACGGATCTCTCTGATTTCCTGTAAGGAAAGCTCTCGCGCGGATACCACACGCTTTGCGCCAAGCTGGTGCCAGAACAGATAGGTTCCGTAGTTGGTATTGTTTGCCTGGGTGCTGACATGCAGTTCCATATCCGGAAGCACGCGCTTTGCAATGGCGAACACACCCGGATCAGAAATGATGAGGGCATCCGGACGGATATCCTTTAACTCCTCAAAATACTGCTCCACACCGGCCAGGTCATCATTGTGCGCCAGGATATTGGCAGTGATATAAACCTTAACGCCCCTCTCATGGGCAAAGGCAATGCCTTCCTTGATCTCTTCGTTAGTAAAATTCTTTGCCTTGGCTCTGAGACCGAAGGCCTCACCGCCCAGATATACGGCATCGGCACCATAGATGACTGCTGTTTTCAACACATCCAGGCTGCCTGCCGGAATTAATAATTCTGTGTCTCTCATACTATTTTTCCTATTTCAGTTTTTTATCGCTTCACACTCAGTGCCACACCATCTCCGATCGGCACCACGCTGGTCTGAAGCTCCGGCATATGGGTCAGGGTGTACAGATACTCCCGCATGCGCGCGTGGATCGTACGGTTCCGGCGCTCCACCGCAAACCGGGACTCAATGATATCTCCGTCCTGCAGTACATTATCGGAAAACAGCACACCGTTTGCAGACAACAGCCGGAGAATATCCGGCAGCCAGTGGATATACTGCCCCTTCGCCGCATCCATGAAGATAAAATCAAACGGACCTTCAAGCTTCTTTAAGATTTCCCCTGCATCACCCTCAAGCAGGGTAATGCGGTCAGAAAGTCCCGCCTCCTCAAAGTGACGGCGTGCCACCGGAATGCGCGGCTCATATTTTTCAATGGTTATGATATCCGTTCCCTCCGGCATGATCTGCGCCATCAGAAGGGCAGAATAGCCTACGGCTGTTCCAACCTCCAGAATGTGCTCCGGCTGTTTTGCCGCCACCATGGCCTGCAGAAAACTTGCCGTTTCCTTCCGGATAATGGGTACACGGCCCGCCCGTGCGTCTTTCGCGATCCGGTCACAGAACGCGCCATGCCCCTGATCCAGGGAATGGATATACTGGGTGATCCGGTCCTGGTCCATCATGACGTCTTGTCCCCCTCTTCTTCTGTTTTCTCATTCAGGATCTGAAGCATCTTTTTTGATGACATGGAGGTGTTCAACGTATAGGTTCCCGGCTGGATTTCATAATCATAGAACTTCATCTGGATCCGCATGGCAAGCTCGTTGTCGATCAGTCCGTCTTTTTTCAGTTTGTGGATCGTGTCAGAATCCTTCTGCCCGTCCGGTATCGTGACTGTAATGTCGCGGCCCGGTGCCTGCTCCACCGAACTTTCATAAAACAGGGAATGGCCAAAGGCATAGCCTCTTGTGATGCCCTCCGCAAGCAGAAGGATCACAAGGGCATAAAGGATCAGCTTTCCCGAAATTCCGATGACCGTTCCGGTCACCTTATTGATATCTCTGGTGATATGGCTCATCTTTGGCCTACTCAACCTCCATAATGATCGGCAGAATCATCGGATTCCGCTTCATACGCTTCCACATAAAGTCGCTTAAGCTGTCGCGGATCATATTCTTTAACTTGCCCCAGTCGGTCACATGGCGGCTCAGGCAGTCTGCAACAGCGTCATCTACCACACGCTTTGCCTCATCCATAAGGTCCTCAGACTCTCTCACATATACAAAACCGCGGGATACGATATCCGGTCCGGCCAGCAGCTGGTTGCTGTAACGCTCCAGGGTCAGAACGACGATGATGATACCGTTCTGGGCCAGATTCTGGCGGTCACGCAGCACGATGTTTCCGACATCGCCCACACCAAGACCGTCTACCAGGATGCCGCCGTGCTGTACATGATCCACAACCTTGCAGGAATCCTCGCAGATTTCCACAACATCACCGGAGGACATAATGAGTACATTCTCCTTCGGAACGCCGATCGCCGTTGCGATGGAGCGGTTTGCTACAAGATGGCGGTACTCACCGTGTACCGGAAGCGCAAACTTCGGATGCAGCAGGGAGTAGATCAGCTTGATCTCCTCCTGGCAGGCATGGCCGGATACGTGGGTATCTTCGGTGATCACCTCAACACCGCGCATAGCCAGTTCATTGATAACCTTGGCTACCTGCTTCTCATTGCCCGGGATCGGGGTGGAGCTCATAATGACAACATCGTTCGGTTTGATGGATACCTTGCGGTGCATGCCGGATGCCATACGGGACAGCGCCGCCATGGACTCACCCTGGCTTCCTGTGGTGATCAGGACTGTCTGCTCATCCGGATAATTCTTTAACTGATCAATTTCGATCAGGGTGCCATCGGAAATGTTGATATAGCCCAGTTCATTGGCTGTTCCGATAACATTGACCATGCTTCGTCCTTCTACCACAACCTTACGTCCGTACTTCTCAGCAGTAAAGATGATCTGCTGCACACGGTCTACATTGGAAGCAAAGGTTGCAACAATGATACGGTTGTTCTTATGCTCCGCAAAGATGGCATCAAATGTCTTTCCTACCGTACGCTCAGAAGCAGTAAAGCCCTTGCGGATGGCGTTGGTGCTGTCGCTTAAAAGTGCCAGAACGCCCTTTCTTCCCAGCTCGGCAAAACGTGCCAGATCAAAGGCATCGCCGAATACCGGAGTGTAATCAACCTTGAAGTCTCCGGTATGCACGATGATGCCGGCCGGAGTGAACAATGCCAGTGCCGCGGAATCCGCAATGCTGTGGTTGGTCTTGATGAACTCCACGCGGAAGCAGCCAAGGTTCACAGACTGGCCGTGCTTTACCACCTTGCGCTTAGTGCTCTTCATCAGGTTATGCTCTTTTAACTTATTCTCGATCAGGGCAATAGTCAGCTTGGTTCCGTATACCGGAACATTGATCTTCTGTAAAATGTAAGGCAGGGCGCCGATGTGATCCTCATGTCCGTGGGTGATCACGAAGCCCTTGACCTTGTCGATATTGCGCTCCAGATAGGTGACATCCGGGATAACCAGATCGATTCCGAGCATGTCATCCGTTGGGAATGCAAGACCGCAGTCCACAACTACAATGGTATCTTCATATTCAAAGGCGGTGATATTCATACCGATCTGCTCCAGACCGCCTAACGGGATAATGCGTACCTTCGGCTTGGAGCTGGTATCTGCCAGCACATTCTTTGCCTTGGGAGTTCTTGCCGGTTTCTCGTTTTTGGCCGAACGCTCTGCTCTGACCGGTTTTTCTGCTCTGTCTGCACGCTCTGTCCGAGCCGGTTTCTCTGTTTTTTCCGCTCTGGCTGCTGTGCTGCGGGTACCTCTCGGAGTTTTCGGTTTTCTTTCTTCCTGTGTTTTCTCATTCTCAGAGGACTCCGCGCCCTCCGCCCGCTTCGGTGCTGCAGTTCTCGGTCTTCTCGGTCCTCTGCTGCGGTTATTTCGTGCCGGGCGTTCACTCTTTTCTTCTTTTGCTCCGTCATTTACCGGAGCACCACCCGCTTCGTTTCCGATACCTGCTGTATTCCGTTCTTTTTCCGCATTCTGCTGCGCATCCTGCTTTGCTTCCACAGCCGGAGCAGCCACATTCTGCTCTGCCACTTTTTTTCTGGAAACAAACTCTGCCAGTTCAGCCAGCACGGATTTTGCTTCCTGCTGAGGTGCCTGCACATATCCGTCAGCCGGCTTATCGTTCTGATTGTTCTGATTCTCCATGCTCAATATTTTCCTCCAAATTTATTGTCCATTAAAGCTTACTTCTGAAGCTCTACTTCCATATCTTCCATCAGTTCGGTAAAAATCTTAAAAAGATAATCCATTTCGTCATCGTTCTCGACGAATTCATATACGGCTTCACTGTCCTCTGCTTTGGACACATCTTTTAAAATATAACATTCACCGTCTTCCTCTTCTTCTGAATCAGTTACCAGAAGATAATTCATGCCATTGATACGGGTTTCCTCCAGGACAAAAAAATCCACAGCTTCCCCGGTATCAGTCTGCAGGGTAATTTTCTCTTCCATCACGGTCTCTCTCCTGTCCATTTACTTCAGGGAGCCCAGATAAGACTGCAGGATCAGGGTTGCCGCAATCTTGTCGATCACCTTTTTCCGGTCTTCTCTGCGTACTCCGCTTTCTATCAGAATCTCATTTGCTTCAATAGTTGTCAGGCGCTCGTCCCACAGAACGACCGGCAGACCGGTCCTGCGTACCAGCATATCGCGAAATTCTTCCGTTTTCTGTGCACGTTCCCCAATAGAATCATCCATATTTTTAGGATATCCCAAAACGATGGTTTCAACCTGGTATTCTTCCACCAGAGCCTCGATCCGGGCAAGAGTCTTGCGCAGTTTATTCTCCTCTTTCCGGGTAATGGTCTCCACCCCCTGGGCGGTCATGCCCAGCGGATCGCAGACTGCTACCCCTACTGTTTTGGAGCCATAGTCCAGTCCTAAAATTCTCATAAAATATTTCCTTTGCTTTGATACATGGTAACACAAAACTGCCAGCCTCTCCGGACGGATATGGCTGGCAGGCATCTTTCGTTATATCTGCACAGGCTTGTTACTTTAACCTTGCGTCAATGTAAACAGACATCAGTTCTTCCAGAATTTCATCACGTTCTACCTTCATGATCAGGCTTCTGGCGCCCTTATGGCTGGTAATATAGGTCGGGTCTCCGGACATAATATATCCTACGATCTGGTTTACCGGATTATAACCTTTCTCCGTCAGCGCCACATACACCTGTTCCAAAACCTGGCTGACATCCATTTTGTTCTCCTGTACTGCTTTAAAAAACTGTGTGTTATGAATTTCGCCCATGTTCTTCACGTCCTTTAACTATTCTTTTATATTCTATACTACTTTCCAGGATTCGTCAAGTAAGAGGACTTCATCATTTAATGCCTCTTTCAGGACACCTTCGGTCATTTTATTTTTCAGATCATCCGCATATGGGACCACAGCTTTTACATATTCCATGGTATGGCCGATCATGTACGCACGGCCTCCGATCTCGGTTTTTTCTTCCAGAAGCACCGTTTTTTTCTTGCCTAGGAAGCTCTCGCGGTAGGCCTTTGACATCTGTTTTTCCAGCAATAGCAGTGCCTCACTGCGAACATTTTTTATCTGCTCCGGCACCTGCTCCGGCATGCGGTCCGCACGTGTTCCGGCGCGTCTGGAGTACTTGAAGATGTGCATCTCGTAGAAGCCGATCCGCTCTAAAAATGCCTTTGTCGCTTCAAACTCTTCCTCAGTCTCACCCGGAAAGCCCACGATCACGTCCGTGGTGATTGCCGGATTGTCAAAATATCTGCGCAGGATATCGCAGCCTGCTGCATATTCCTCCGTAGTGTAATGGCGGTTCATCCGCTTTAAGGTTTCATCACAGCCACTCTGTAAGGACAGATGAAAATGCGGGCAGAACTTCGGCATGGAAGCCAGCGCCTTTGCGAAATCATCGGTAATGATGCGCGGCTCCAGGGATCCCAGGCGGATGCGGTGGATTCCCTCCACCTCATGTACCTGCCGGATCAGGCTTAACAGGTTCTCATTCTCTTCTTCCTTAAAATCCACACCGTAGGAGCTTAAGTGAATCCCTGTCAGGACAACCTCCTGATAGCCTGCTGCCGCAAGTTCCCGCACCTCTGCCACAACCTCCTCCGGTCTGCGGCTGCGGACACGTCCGCGGGTATAGGGGATGATGCAGTAGCTGCAGAACTGGTTGCATCCATCCTGAACCTTTAAGAATGCGCGTGTATGATCGGCTATTTTATGAATGGAAAGGCGCTCGTACTCATGAGTCTCATTGATCTCGATCACATGGCTGCTGTCCGTACGGTCTTTAAAATACTCTTCCAGGATCGGAACCAGATCCTGCTTTTTGTTGTTTCCGATGATGACATCTACCGCCAGATCCGCTTTCAGCTCCTCTGCTGCAGACTGGACATAACAGCCGGCAGCAACTACGACCGCCTCCGGATTCTGTTTTTTTGCCCGATGCAGCATCTGTCTGGACTTACGGTCCGCGATATTGGTCACTGAGCAGGTATTGATAATATAAACATCGGCTTTTTCGTGGAAGGACACGATCTCATATCCGGCCTCTTCCAGAAGCTGCTGCATGGCTTCCGTTTCGTAGGAATTCACTTTACAGCCCAGATTATGCAATGCTGCCGTTCTCATATTTTTTCTCCTTAATTTCTAACATACATTTAACCTGTTTTCATGGAAACTCCCTATTGACTTTCCCCCGATATCTTTGTAAAATTTATCATAAGGCGAAAGAGTTTTTCATCCATACGCCAAGATTAAAAAGGTAACCATTTAAGGAGGTTTCTCACATGAAAACAGTTCGTATTTCTTTAAATTCTATTGATAAAGTAAAGTCTTTCGTAAACGACTTAACCAAATTCGATGTTGACTTTGATCTCGTATCCGGCAGATATGTCATCGATGCAAAATCCATCATGGGTATCTTCAGCCTGGATCTTTCCAAGCCGATCGACTTAAACATCCACGCTGAGGCTGGTATCGATGAGATTCTGGAGACACTTTCCCCATACATCATCAAATAAACAATCGTTTCTATGATTTTTAATAAGGATACTCCAATCGGAGTATCCTTTTTTTCATTTCAAAAGCTTAATCGCACCAGATGACTTCCTCGGTCTCCAATGCTGTCCTGACCATCTCGTCGATCTTCTCTTCCAGCTTGGTCTCCGATTTGTGGATGATATTTAAGTTCGGCTTTGTTACCGGATGCTTTGCCACGAAAATGGTGCAGCAGTCCTCAAACGGCTGAATCGAAGTCTCAAATGTTCCGATCTTCTCGGAAATGTCAATGATCTCCTGCTTGTCAAAGCCGATCAGAGGACGGAATACCGGCATAGTGCAGACCTCGTTGGTCGCTGCCAGGGACTGAACCGTCTGAGATGCCACCTGACCGATGCTCTCGCCGGTGATAAGAGCCAGGGAATCACTCTTCTTCGCGATTTCCTCCGCAATCTTCATCATGTAACGGCGCATAATGATGGTAAGCTCCTCATGCGGACACTGCTCGTAAATGTAGAGCTGGATATCGGTAAAGTTTACGACATGAAGCGGAATCGGGCCGGAATAGCGTGCAACCAGCTTGGCCAGATCCACAACCTTCTGCTTTGCGCGGTCGCTTGTGTATGGCGGAGCATGGAAGTAAACTGCATCAATCTTGACACCGCGCTTTGCGATCATGTAGCCTGCCACCGGGCTGTCAATACCACCGGATAAGAGCAGCGTTGCCTTTCCGTTGGTTCCAACCGGCATACCGCCCGGGCCCGGGATCATCAGAGAGTAAATATTAACAACCTTACGGATCTCCACATGCACCAGAACATCCGGATGATGCACATCTACAGAAGTCTCCGGGAAGGCGTTTAAGATCACCTCACCAAAGTCACAGTTCATCTGCTCGGAACGGACCGGATAGTTCTTATCCGCACGTCTGGAATCCACCTTAAAGGTGAAGTGCTTATCCGGGTAAACCTGGTCGATGTAATCCACAACGACCTTCTTCAGGTTTTCATAATCCTTATCCTCAAGCTGCATCATCGGACAGATCCATGCAATGCCGAAAACCTGCTTCAAAGCCTCGATCACCTCATCGTAATCATACTCGCTGAGAGCCTGCACGTAAATACGGCCGGACTCCTTGGAAGCGATAAAGGAACCCTCCACCTTTTTCAGCGCGTTCTTGATCTGCTTGATCAGCGCGTCCTCAAAAAGGTAACGGTTTTTTCCCTTGGTACCGATTTCTGCGTACTTAATCAAAAATGACTGATATACCATATTTTCCCTTTTATCCTTTCTTAACCTCTCTGGTAACGGCGCAGGACCGGAACCAGCTCCTTTAATACATCAATGGTGTAATCAACTTCTTCTTTCGTGTTGAAGATGCTAAAGCTTATGCGAATGGTGGAATCCAGAAGTTTCTGGGCCACACCGATTCCCTTTAAGGTTCCGCTGATGCCCGGATGGTTTGAGGAACACGCAGAACCGGAAGAAACATAAATACCTTTATCTTCCAGTGCGTGCAGCAGCACCTCACTGCGCACACCCTCAAAGCTGACACTGACGATCTGCGGTGCACTTGCCTCTCCCTTTTTGCTGTTGATCACGGTTCCTTCGATTTCTCCAAGACGATCGGTCATGTAATCCTTCAGCCCGATCAGCTTCTGTATCTTTTCCGCATGGTCCGTGTACATCTCCTTTACGGCAGCTCCGAACCCTGCCACACCCGGAACATTCTCGGTACCGGAACGCATGCCGGCCTGCTGGCCGCCTCCATAGATCAGAGGTTTAATCTTCACGCCACTCCGGATGTATAAAAATCCAACTCCCTTCGGTCCGTGAATCTTATGGCTGCTGACAGAAAGCAGGTCAATACCCTGCTTTTTCGGACGGATCACATATTTTCCGTATGCCTGAATGGCATCCACATGGTACAGCGCAGACGGATTCTTTGCCTTGATGACCCTGGAGATTTCCTCTACCGGCTCCACAGCGCCCACCTCATTGTTTACATACATGGTAGAAACCAGAATGGTGTCCGGACGGATTGCCTCTTCAAGTTCCTTCAGGCTGATGTGCCCGTCATGGTCTACCGGAAGAATGGTCACTTCAAAGCCAAGCTCTTCCAGCACGCCCAGCGGATTGTATACAGACGGATGCTCAATTGCCGTGCTGATGATATGCTTACCGGCTCTCTGATTTGCCCATGCCGTACCGATCAGAGCCATATTGTTGGACTCAGAGCCGCCGGAGGTAAACAGGATTTCCTTTTCCTGTACCTTCATGCTGTCCGCGATGATTTTTCTTGCCTCGCGGATATACTGCTCTGCTTCCATGCCCTTGCGGTGCTTGGAAGCCGGATTGCCATAGTCCTCTGTCATTGTTTTTACCACAATATCCTTCACGCTGTCCAGAACTCTTGTGGTTGCTGAATTATCAAAATATGCTTCCATTCTATCTCCTATCGTAATTTACTGCTCTAGCTGGAACATCAGGATGGAAAGCATGGTCATGCCTGCAGTCTCGGTCCGCAGGATGCGCCGGCCCAGGGTAATGGGATGAATGCCTTCCGCCATAGCTGACTCCACTTCTTCTACATCAAATCCGCCTTCCGGCCCGATAAAGATTCCCACACGCATACCGGGCTTAACCTGTTCCAGAATAGCCCTGGTCTCTTTCATGCCCTCTGCCAGTTCATACGGGATCAGATTTACCTCGAAGCCTTTTGCATAGGCAAACGCTTCCTTCATTGTCAGCACACTGTGAACCTGGGGGATCATCATACGGCCGGACTGCTTGGCCGCACTCTCCGCAATGGTATTCCAGCGTTTTAACTTGGATTCTTCTTTTTTCCGGTCCAGCTTTACCACGGCCCGGCGGGTTGCCACCGGAATAACCTCATGCACGCCCAGCTCCACGGCTTTCTGAATGATAAGCTCCATCTTATCACTCTTTGGCAGGCCCTGAAACAGATACAGCTCTGCAGGAAGCTCACTTAAGTTAGTGTCCTCCTCCAGGATTCTGGCCCGGATTTCCTCCCCTCCGATGTTCTCCAGTTCACAGATGTAGCTGCGGGAAATGCCATCACGGATCCCCACCTGCTCTCCTGCCTTCATCCGCAGGACATTGCGGATATGATTCACGTCCTGACCGGTGATCACGGCATAACCGTCCGCGATCTGCGCCGGTGTTACAAAAAAATGATACACGCTTCTGCTCCTTATTTTCTGCGGGCGGTGATCGATACCCAGTCGCCCTGGTAAGTGGTCTCCACGATCTCAAGCTCCGGATTGGCGTTCATGGCATCTTTGACATCCTGCTCCTTGGTATTTATGATGCCGGAGGTGATGAACATACCACCATGCTTGATGTGTCTGCAGATCTCGCCCTGCAGCATGATGATAACCGGTGCCAGAATATTGGCTACCGCGATGTCATAGCACTCATATCCGGCCTCGTCCTGAACTGCCTTGTCATCAATGATATTACCCTGGACCACATGGAAACGGTCTGCCGGAATATGGTTGGATTCCAGATTCTCACCTACAGCCACAATAGCGTTCTCGTCCAGATCAGTACCAAACACGCTCTTTGCGCCCAGCTTTAAAGCTGCGATGCCGAGAATGCCGCTTCCGGTTCCCACGTCGATGATTTCAGAATCCGCATTCACATACTTACGAAGCTGACGGATACACAACTGTGTAGTCTCATGCATGCCGGTACCAAACGCGGTACCTGGATCGATCTGAATGAGCAGCTTGTCCTTATGCTCCTCCGGGATCGTTTCCCAGGTTGGTTTAATCAGGATATCATCAACGGTAAAGGGCTTGAAGTACTGCTTCCAGTTATTGATCCAGTCCTTGTCCTCCGTTTCGGATACGCTTAAGGTGCGCTCACCCACATTCACAAACTCTGCGATCTCATCGAGTCCTGCATTGACCTGATGCATGATATTCTCCAGGTTGCTTAAATCTTCCACATAAAAGCTTACCTTCGCGGTACCGTCATCCGGCGGAAGCTCCGGAAGAATGTCGATGAACATCCCCTTGGTGTCTGCGTCAGACAGTGGTACGTTATCCTCGATCTCAATTCCCTCAATGCCGATCTCGTCCAGCATGCTGCTGATCAGGTCAACGGCCTCCGTCGTGGTCTTTAAGGTAAATTTGGTCCACTTCATAGATACTCTCCTTTTTTCTTTATATAAATGTCTTTCCTGTCAGATTCCTGTTACAATTTTGACAAACAAAATAACCAGTACAATCAGAATCAGCGGACGGACGATCTTCTGTCCGTTGCTCACTACAAGACCGGAGCCGATATAATTTCCGGCAATACAGAACACGGCCGCTGCCATTCCCAGGCCGTAATAGGCCGTTCCGTTAAGCAGGAAATTGATCAATGCCACCAGATTTGACGTCAGATTCAGTATCTTTGTCATAGCCGATGCCTGATGCACATTCAAATGCGCAATTCCGGTCAGAATGAGAAGATAAAACGTACCGGTTCCAGGTCCGTAAAAGCCATCATACATACCGATCACAAAGGCTACCGCCATACTGATACAAAGCATAGCCCTGACCGGCAGCGCCTGCTGCTCCGTTTCCGCCCCCATGTTCTTATTGCGAAGCACATAAAATGCCACGATCGGGAGCACCACCATCATCATATGCTTTAGCACCGTATCGCTTACCATCATGGAAAAGCTGGAGCCAAGATAGGAGCCGGCCAGAGCCGTAAAGCAGGCACACACGACTGGCAGAATCAGCTGTTTTCCCTTCAGATATCCCTGTTTCAGATACCGCCAGGTGGATATGCTGGTTCCGAGAGTTGATGATAGTTTATTGGTTCCAATGGCGAAATGAGCCGGAACCCCGGCAATGATATAGGCCGGAAGAGAGATCAGTCCTCCACCTCCTGCTATGGAGTCAACAAATCCCGCCAGAAACACCAGCGGGCATACGATCAGATACTGTAACATAAATACGTTCTCTTTTCTAATAGCAAGCGCTAAAAATTGACAAAATGCCACGGATATCAATATAACATAGAATCCGCGGCATTACAAGTTACCAATAGTCTGTATTTTTTTGTATTTCTATATCAGATCGCGTTTCCGGACTTTTCCGCTCTCATTCTTTGGGAGCGTTTCCAGAAATCTGATTTCCTGCGGGATCTCACCGGCAGAGAGTCGTCCGGCCAGCTGCGCACGCAGTCTTCGCTTCATCTCCTGTTCCTCCTGCTGCCGCTCTGCTTTTGTACCTGCTCCGATCATCAGCGGCTCCAGGACCACCCAGGCCGTCAGCATATCATGATCGCCCCGGGAATCTGCTTTGACCGCTGCCTCCTTCACCTCCGGCACATCCAACAGCGCATTTTCCACCCGGATGGATGAAACTTTCCTTCCATTAATATTACAGATATCATCTCTGCGGCCATCAAAATAAAGATTTCCATTTTCATCCCAGTGGCCATAGTCCCCCACGAAGGTATCCGCGCCAGCCCCCACCACTCCGTATGGCGTTGTCACATGGATCCTGCCATCCTTCAGGCAGATGTCTACACCCGGGAAATTTCTGCCGATCAGGGTTTTATCCTCCCCCATATCCCGGCCATGGACATAGCTTACATAGTTCAGTTCGCTTGCACCGTAATACAGGATCAGATCCGCCTCCGGGAATATACGCTGAACTGCCTGCGCCTCTGTGCCGCCAAAGCTCTGGGAGCCGCTCAGGACCAGCCTGACATGCCGGTTTGTCTGTTTTTCCGGCTCACGCTCCCGCTCATACACCTGCTTTAGCGCACGCAGCTTTGCCGGGATCAGGTAGATTCCATCTGCCCGGTATGCTTCCAGCTGATGCTTCCAGAGTCTCGGATCAAACAGATCACAGGCAATCACTGCAGCTCCTGCAGAAAGCTGCGCCAGATACAGGTTCAGATTCCCGGTAAATGCCAGGCTTCCCTGCGCAAACAGACGGCTTTCTCCGCTTATGTCAAAAATCCGGTTCTGGGTTTCAAAATATCCATACCAGCTCTCAAATGTTCGGAACAAAAGCTTTCCGTTGCCGGTTGTTCCGGATGTCATGACCGCCATGCAGGCATTGTCCGGAATTTCTGCCTCAAAAAAAGCATCCGGCACTGCGGTATCCGCCGGAACAATAAGCGGCACCGCCCCGGTTCCCTGACAGGCCAGAAACGACACAAGCTGCTCCAGAATGGAGGTTTTCCGGATTACAGCAAGCTGTTGTTTCCCTCCCTCCAAGCGGAACCGCCTTTGTTGTTCCAACGCCAGATCCACAAGATTTCCGTAGGTATAAACATGGTCAGAAAAAACCAAGGCCTCCCGGTCCCGCTCCACCGACTGCACCATTTCCAGATAATTTTTCATCATTTACTTTTCCTTCTTCCAGGTCTGCCGGCTTTATCTGCGTTCCAGCAAAATTGCGCTGCCAATGCCTCCGGCTGCCGCTGCAGCACAGATGCCATAATGCCCTCCGCAGGATTCCAGGGATTTTAAAAGATGCAGGATAAGCAGTGCTCCTGAAGCTCCATAAGGATGTCCATAGGCCAGCGCGCCTCCAAACCGGTTGTAGCGTTCCCGCATTCCCGGAAAAGCCCGGTCAAACAGTACATCGATCACCGCAAAGGCTTCATTCACCTCAAAAGCATCCACCTGGTCATAAATAAGTCCGGTCTTTTTCAACAGCTTTTCCACTGCCAGAACTGCTGTTTTCGGACTCATGAGCGGGTCGCCGCCCACAGCGGTCCCAAAACGCAGCACCGCCGCCGGAATCAGGTTATGACGTTTTCCATACTCCTCCGAACAGAGTGCCACAAAAGCCGCGCCATCATGCATCAGACAGGCATTGGCTGCGTTGATTGCGCAACCGCCCGGCAGAAGATACGGCAGACGGTCCATCAGCTTCTGGCTCATGGAAGCACGGATTCCCTCATCCTTACAGCTTCCCGCCACTGAAACCTGGATGTCCGATAAAAGGCCCTCCTGCGCAGCCTTTGCTGCCCGATGGTGGCTCTCCAGTACCCAGAAATCCTGTTCTTCTTTTGTCACGTGTTCCGATATCGCAGTGCGCTCTGCTCCCTCCAGCATGATCTGCTCTCCATGCTGTCCGGGAGCAAACCGTGCGACCGTCCAGACCTTATCCTTCTCATAATCCGGATGGTTCGGATTCCACATTCTGAGTGGCTGGGTGGATGAGCTTTCCAGTCCGCCGGCAAGCACCAGTTCTGCCAGACCACTCTCGATCTTTGCTGCTGCCTGTGTGACTGCCTCCAGGGCGGAACCACACTGCAGATCCAGAGTCACAGCCGGAACCTCCCGGTCAATTCCTGCAGTCAGGGCCGCAAGGCGGGTCATATTTCCACCCCCGCCCACCGCGTTTCCTCCAAGGATAAAATCAATATCCTGCTCCGCAAGCCGGTATTTTCTGATGACAGCCCTGAGCACCTCCGCCCCCAGGACCTCCGCAGGTACATTCCGGTACATCCGGTCCTTCACACCGATAAAGCTTCGCATTCCTCCAAGGATCCAAACCTTTTCCATGCCCATTCTCCATTTACATACTTTAAAACTGCGGCACAACACGGCGCAGGATCTTTGCGAGGCCGGCTGCCACAAAACACTTTACAACATCCAGCGGAATAAACGGAAGCACCGCCTGTACCATGATGGCCGGCCACGGCTGTTTTGTCACAACCTTCATCTGAACTGCGCCAAACAGGTAAATGACCGGAATTCCCACAAAGATCAGAAACGCGGTCTGGGCCTTTAAATTCTTTACCTTGCGGCAGAACAGTGCGATCAGGATCGCTGCCACTGCATTGCCGTAGCGATATCCTCCGGCCGGTCCAAGAAGCTTTCCAAGAGAACCACCGATCCCCATCACGCTCAAGAGAAGCCAGCTCACCATAATTGCCACAATCTGAAGCGGAGCAAACAGCATACCGATCAGATTAACCACCAGCGTCTGCGCCGTAATGCTGGCAGAGGAAAATGGGAGCGGGATCTTTATGTAGGTAGAAACGATCAGCATGGTCGTCATCAGTGCCATGGTTGTAATTCCGAATGTACTCCAGATCGTTTCTTTCTTTGCTGCTGTTCTTGTTGCCGTATTCATCATTCTGTTCCTCCTTCGTTCTTCTCCTGCAGCTTCATCTGCAGGATGCGTCCCCGGTCTGTGAAAAGCTCTACAGTCCGGCTATGCTCTCCTGTTTTCTGTTCCACCAGTCTTGCCTTTTCCCCGCACCGGAGAGGGAGATAAAAACGGACGGATGCCGCGTCACAGCCACCATATCCTTCCAGGAGCCGGTTGACCATAAGAAATCCGGGAACGACTGCCGCTTCCCCACGATGGATGAGATTCCCATCCCGGGATTCCTTCAGATAAGTATCAATTGCCTCCCGTGTCACAAGAAATGCTTCGCTCTCTTTCTGCGATGATGGCAGCCTGATATCCCGATGCTGCTTTCCTGTTGTTTCTCGGTCTGTTTCCGTTCCGGATGCTGCATTGACAAGCATCACCTGGAGCTGATCCTCTGTTGTCAGATTTCGGATCTCCACCTCCGCAAGCCTGGCATCCGAACGCAGCACCGTAAGGTCACAGCTGTGCTGCATCTGTCCGGGTGTGTTCCCACCCGCTTCTTTTCCAAAGGAAAAGCGACATGATCCGATCATCCACCCCAGGTACCCCGGCAGTTCAGAAAGTACTTTTTCCAGTATCATAAGCCGTTCCTGCCTCATGTTCTCTGCTCCCTTCCACTCCTGTGCATTTCCTGCTAAAAACGATCCCAGTATAGCAATCCCCGGTTTGATTGTCAACTATTTTTGTGTTTTAGTTAACAATTATCCTGTTTTCTGTTTTTTTCGGAAAATACAGCTTTATGGATGGCTTCTGAAATGGTATAGCTCAGATTCCGGATCCGCTCATCCATGTCCGGCGGTGTAACATAGAGATTCCCAAACTCCGGTGCCAGAAGCTCCCGGATCAGATGATACTGTTCCTCCGGATCCAGTCCTTCCACATACCTTCCGAGCCCGCGTGTCACCCGGTTCTTTTTTAACGCCCCGGTCATGGCATCAACCGTATCGTACACAATGGCCGCTGCGCTCACCACCGTCGGTACTCCGACTGCCAGTACCGGAACTCCCAGACTTTCCTTTGTCAGGCTCTGCCGGTGATTGCCCACGCCAGAGCCGGGATGGATTCCGGTATCGGTAAGCTGAATGGTTGTTCCAAGACGCCGGAGGCTGCGGGCCGCCAGCGCATCTACCGCGATCAGAAGATCGGGTTTTGTCTCTCGTATCACGCCCTTTAAAATCTCTGCTGTCTCCATACCGGTCTGGGCCAGGACTCCGGGAGCGATACCGCTTAACACGGGAAGGCCGTGCGCTTTACAGAACTCTTCCCCATATTCGCCCTGCAGATGCCGGGTCATCTGCAGATTTTTAAGGACCTTCGGTCCTAACGCATCGGGAGTCACATCCTCGTTTCCGAGACCCACAGACAAAATTTTCAATTCTGATTCCTTTTTTCCTGTCAGCTGCCGGATAAGCGCACGCAGACAGCCTGCCAGCTCCCCGGAGACCTCTTCATGATAGCTCTCATCCTGTTTCGCCAGAGCATCTGCCTCCAGGGTCAGATAAGTGCCAACCGGCTTTCCCATAATCCCGGCACCATGCTCATTCAGGATCTTCACCTCTGTCATACAGATATCCGAATTGCTTTCCCGCCATTTTCGCAGTGAAACACCGGAAATCTCCCCGCCATCTCCCGGGAAGCGCTCCCCCTCCTCGACTGCAAGATCTGTACGGACTTCAAAATCCGGAGCACCGCCCGGCAGCTGTCTTTTCCATTCGCTCTCTTTCTTTCTCATAGCCTCTCTGTCCTTCCTGTCGGCATTTTCTGTTTCCTGTATTTTTGCTTTCTCTCTGCTGCACTCCCCTTATTTTTTCGCAAAAATACGCAATTTATGTATTGACATTTTGTGCCGGATTAGGTAGAATGCAATAGTATGTTTACATTGAACTGTCCGTGTCCAGACTTTGATGCAAACCAAAGACTATAAATCATATTTGTTTAATTGGAGGTGCCCAGATTGGCTAACATTAAATCTGCTAAAAAGAGAATCTTAGTAAACGAGACCAAGGCTGCAAGAAACAAAGCAATCCGTTCTAAAGTAAAAACTGCCTGCAAGAAGGTAGAGGCTGCTGTGACCGCTGCTGATAAAGCTGCTGCACAGACCGCTTTAGTTGCTGCTATTTCCGAGATCAATAAGGCTTGCACCAAGGGTGTATACCACAAGAATACCGCTTCCAGAAAGGTTTCCCGCCTCTCTAAAGCTGTAAACGCAATGGCTTAATCATAAGACTGGAATATTATAAATAACACAAAAAAGCTTCGGTTCCTGGGTGTGTGGAGCCGAAGCTTTTTTGTGTTTTTCTTTCCATTTCCCTCACATATCCTTATTCCTTTGTGTATTTTTCATATTTTTTCATCAACTTTTTTGTGCTTTTTGACATTGTCTTTCCAGGACTCCCATGTTAAAGTTAAACGCGTAACAAACAAATGTACCTTGATATCATATTATAAGCTGTTTAAAACATAGCCTTGATCAGGCAGTATACCAGACTTATATCATATGCAGGGGTTCCCCCCGGCATCTGAGAAGGCTGGGGGAGTATGTCATGTAGGAGGTATTTATTTATGACACTGCTGATCAAAAATATAACGTATCTGGTTACCTGTGACGATGATAACCGCGTACTGAAGGAGGTGAATGTTTTTGTCGAAGATGGAATCATCAAATCCATCGGAGCCGACGTCCAGACAGCGGATGATGTGATCGATGGGTCTCATATGGTGATGTATCCTGGGTTGATCAATACCCACCATCACTTATATCAGACATTCAGTCGAAACTTACCCGAAGTTCAGAACATGGAATTATTCCCATGGCTTAAAACTTTATACGAAATCTGGAAGAATTTAAATCCGGATACCGTCTATTACAGCTCTTTAACCGGAATGGGCGAGCTTTTAAAAACAGGATGTACCTGTTGTCTGGACCACCACTACGTATTTCCGGCCGGCACCGGCATGGACCTTCTGGATTCCCAGTTTGCTGCCGCCGACGCCCTCGGCATGCGTTTCCACGCAACCCGGGGCAGCATGGACTTAAGTGTCAAGGACGGAGGGCTTCCTCCAGATTCTGTAGTCCAGACTGTAGATGAGATCATGAAAGATTCCGAGGATGCGGTACGCAAATATCATGATGCATCCCGCTACAGCATGCATCAGGTTGCGCTGGCACCGTGTTCCCCGTTCAGCGTCTCCTTTGAGCTCTTAAAAGAATCCGCAAAACTGGCCCGCAAACTCCATGTGCGACTGCACACCCATCTGGCTGAGACAAAGGACGAGGAAAATTATACACTGGAGCGCTTCGGTATGCGCCCACTGGAATACATGGAAAGCCTTGGCTGGATCGGACCGGACGTCTGGTACGCACATGGCATCCACTTTAATGATGCAGAGTTAAAACGTCTGGCCGAAACCGGAACCGGTGTAGCCCACTGCCCGATTTCCAACATGAAGCTTTCTTCCGGCATTGCCCGCATCCCGGAGATGTTAAAACTCGGTGTCCGTGTCGGACTGGCTGTAGACGGTTCTGCCAGCAACGATGGCTCTGATCTTCTCGAGGAGTTGCGCACCGGCTTCCTGCTCCACCGCTTAAATTCCAGCAGTGCCGCACCGACCGGCTACGATATGTTAAAGATTGCCACCCGCGGAAGCGCATCGATCCTCGGACGCGATGACATTGGACAGATTGCCGAAGGCATGGCCGCAGACTTCTTCCTGATCAACATGGACCGCCTGTCCCTGACCGGAGCACAGTTTGATGTCAGCTCCATGCTTGGCACCGTTGGATATAAAGGCAATGTAGATTACACGGTTGTAAACGGCAGAGTCGTTGTCCGCGAAGGACGCCTCACCGGCGTTGACGAGGAGAAGATCACCGCAGAGGCAAACCATTGCGTAAGCCGCTATCTTGGCCGGTCCTAACAGAAGTTTTCTCCGTTTGCCAGAATGAAATAAAAAGAGCGTATGAATCCTCATATCATTCAGCAGATTCATACGCTCTTTTCATTCGAAAGCTATTATGCAGATTTATACATTGAAACGGAACAGGATCACATCGCCATCTTTGACAACATAATCTTTTCCCTCCAGGCCAACCAGACCTTTCTCTTTTGCTTTTGCGTAAGTACCGCAGTCTAACAGATCCTGGTAGTTTACGACCTCTGCACGAATGAATCCTCGCTCGAAATCGGAGTGGATCTTACCGGCTGCCTGCGGAGCTTTGGTGCCAACCTTGATGGTCCATGCACGGGTCTCATCCTCACCGGAGGTCAGATAACTGATCAGTCCCAGCAGGCGGTAGCTTGCCGCGATCAGCTTGTCCAGACCGGACTCCGTCAGGCCCAGTGCCTCTAAATACTCCTGCTTCTCATCATCATCCAGCTCTGCGATTTCCTGCTCGATCTGAGCACTGATCACGAATACCTCACAGTTATTCTCAGCAGCATATTTGCGGACCGCTGCAACATGAGGGTTAGATGCACCATCATCAGCCAGATCATCCTCACCTACGTTGGCAGCGAAGATAACCGGCTTGCAGGTTAACAGGTTCAGAGAATTCACAAAAGCCATAACGTCTTCGTCATCATTCTCGTAGGTGGAAGCCAGTTTGCCATCCTCCAGGATTGCCTTCAGTTCTTTTAAAACCTCAACCTCTTTTGCCAGAGACTTGTCGTTAAATGCAGACTTGGAAGTCTTTGCAATACGGCGCTCCAGAATCTCGATATCAGAGAAGATCAGCTCCAGGTTGATGGTCTCAATATCACGGATCGGATCTACACTGCCCTCTACGTGGATCACATTCGGATCCTCAAAGCAGCGTACCACATGAACAATGGCATCTACCTCACGGATGTTAGCCAGAAACTGGTTGCCCAGGCCCTCACCCTTGGAAGCGCCCTTTACCAGACCTGCAATATCTACAAACTCAATAACCGCCGGGGTTACCTTTTTGGAATGGTACAGATCCCCAAGCAGCTTCAGACGGTTATCCGGAACTGCAACCACACCCACATTCGGGTCAATGGTACAGAACGGATAGTTGGCAGACTCTGCGCCAGCCTTGGTCAGAGAGTTGAACAGGGTACTCTTGCCGACGTTCGGCAGACCCACGATACCTAATTTCATAACAATATATCCTCCTTAGAATACGCGAAAACGTATTTTATCTCAGCTCCTTACAAAAGAAAAGCGAGTTTTATTCCTGTCTACTATAACATAGGTAGAAAAAAAAGTAAATGTACTGTCCTTCCTGCAATATCAAAAAAGAGAACACTTTCATGCTCTCTTTCTATCTATTCCTGCTCTTCATTTTCCTCTCTCTCATACTGCATGATATCTTCCACCCTGCAACCCAAAATCTCGCATAGCATCTCAATCGTATGCGTGGATACATACGCGTTTTTCTTTAGTCGGTTAATCTGTCCGGAGCTGACACCATAATTCTTGATCAGCCGGTACTGGGAAACACCACGCGTTTTCATGGTCTCCCAAAGCGGATCATAATTTATCATGTCCGTCCCCCCTGATTTCCAAATCCCGTAGCCGCCATATCTGTAGCCACAGTCTTATTTCATTAAATCAGTTTGTCCGACATCTGTATATTATCCATAATTGGATATGCGTATGCATCTCTATGTAAAATAACAATTTAAGGGAATAGCACGAAAGGGTCCGAAGTTCCGGGGAGGGCCTACAGAACCGCAGATGCGGTGGAATTTTGTACTTCATTCGCTCCGCCGCCTATTGTTTCCCCTGCGACCCAAACTCACTCACTGCGCTCGTTCAGACAAGGGTCTCCGGGGAAACGCTATGCTCGCTCATGAAGAAAATTCCAATGCATCTGCTTATTCTGTATGCCCTCCCCGAAACTTCTGCTTTACTGACTATTCTACGATAATGAATAACGCAGCCAGAACGATATTAACGAAAGTCTGTAAAAATAGACTTTTCCAAATATCATTCT
>NZ_DBFCCJ010000010.1:0-55725 GCF_048380235.1 Ventrimonas sp.
TTTTGTACTTCATTCGCTCCGCCGCCTATTGCCAGACCTGCGAGCAAAACTCGCGTGCTCTGCACGCTCAGACAATGCTCTCCGGTCTGGCGCTATGCTCGCTCATGAAGAAAATTCCAACGCATCTGCTTATTCTGTATGGTCTGACCGAACCTTCTACTGTACTGGTTATTCTACGATATTAATAAATGCAACCAGAACGTTACTGACGAAAGCCTGTAAATCCGGCTTTTATCTAATAGTAGCGTTCTGGCTGCGTTTTCTTTTTGTGGCAGAGTTAATATGGGCTGTAGCCGCTATTTTTCATAGCGAAGCCAATACAGCAGGAAGTGAATGAGACCACCTTCCGGGATTTTCAACATATCAGGTGTTTGCATCTTGAGCACACACGTCCGAATGTGGCGGATGTTAATCCGACACAGGCGAACGCGTGTTAGCGAGAGCAAGCAAACAACGATATGTGAAAATAGAGGAAGGCGGTCTCTTTCACTTTCGGACCTTTATTCAGCTTAGTAGCTCAAATTTTTATTTCAGCTTTTCTCCGGTGAGCATTTCATAGCTCTGAAGGTATTTATCGATGGTTTTCTGAACGACGTCCTCCGGAAGAGTCCAGTCGTTGCCCGGATGGGATGTGAGCCAGTCGCGTGCGAACTGCTTGTCGAAGGATGGCTGGCTGTGACCAACTTCGTAGCCTTCTACCGGCCAGAAACGGGAGCTGTCCGGGGTAAGCATCTCATCACCGATAACGATGTTGCCGTTCTCATCGAGGCCGAACTCAAATTTGGTATCAGCAATGATGATTCCATGACTGTAAGCATAGTCTGCGCATTTTTTGTAAAGCGCGATGGTGCAGTCGCGAAGCTTTGCAGCGTACTCTGCACCCTTGCCCGGGAAGTATTTCTCCAGGTGATCAATGCTCTGTTCATAGGTGATGTTTTCGTCATGATCACCAATCTCTGCTTTTGTGGAAGGAGTATAGATCGGCTCCGGCAGTTTCTGGGATTCCTGTAAGCCCTCCGGCAGTTTGACACCGTTTGCGGTACCGTTTTCCTTGTAGCTTGCCCAGCCGCTTCCGGTGATATAGCCGCGGACGATGCACTCGAGAGGAAGCATGGTCAGCTTCCGGCACATCATGGTCTTGCCATCAAATTCCGGGGACTGGAAGTATTCCGGCATTTCCTTTACGTCGGTGGTGATCATATGGTTCGGCAGGATGTCCTGGGTGAGATTGAACCAGAATTTGGACATCTGGGTCAGAACTTTGCCTTTATTGGTTACTGTGTTGTGGAGAATCACATCAAAGCAGCTGATGCGGTCAGTGGCCACCATGATCAGGCTGTCACCGTTGTCATAGATTTCGCGTACCTTTCCTTCTTTAACAGGTTTCATCTTCATACCTCGCTGTGGATAAATTTTTTACTGTAGAGTTTTGGTTGTGGGGACTGCCTGCGGATGCAGACAGCTTCTGGTAATAGAATATACGCAAAACAAATAAATAGCAAGTCTTTTATTAAAAAAACTTATAAAATTTTTTTGATGATACGGGGACTGCTTTACAATTCCGGCTTCGTGCCCTATAATGGGGCATATGTAACTGCCGTTGGAATGCTGGTCGGAAAAGGCATCGCAGCAGCGGAAAATGGAGAACATGATGATAGATAAAATATGGAAGAAACTCGTAAATCGGGAGACGATTTCCTACCTGATTTTTGGCGTACTGACAACGCTGGTGGACTGGATCAGCTATTGGTATATGCGTCGTCTCGGGATTGACTACAGGGCAGCAACAGCGGGATCCTGGGCGGCGGCAGTATTGTTTGCCTTTGTGACAAATAAGCTGTTTGTGTTTGCCAGCTTTGATCTGCATCCGAAGAAGGTATGGGCGGAGTTTGTGCCTTTTGTAGCCTGCCGGGCCGCTACGGGTGCGTTTACCATGGTGGCTATGATTGTTATGGTAGACGGATTGGGAATCAGACAGGATTTCATCTGTAAGATTGTAGTGTCGGCAATTTCTCTGGTGCTGAACTACATCTTCAGCAAATGGTTTATTTTCAGAAAAAAAGAATCGTAAGTAAGGAGCTGTAGCATGCAAAGCGGGAAAGTCGCCTGTATTACGAGAGAACTAGAGGATCTGCTTATGATGGAAGAAGAAAGAGGCACATTTCCGAAGAATAGCGGAAGTGTAGCGGATTTGCTGGAAGAAATGGAAACAGCGGTGGCGAGAGTGGAGGCACAGCGGGAAAAAGAGGCTGGTCAGCAGCAGGAATCGGAGCTGCAAAGGCGAGAACCGAAGGGACCAGAACCGGAGAAGCCGGATTTACAAAGACGAGAGCCACAGGAACCGGAATCGGAGGAGCCGGATTCACAAAGACGAGAGCCACAGGAGCCAGAACCGGAGGAGCCGGATTTACAAAGACGAGAGCCACAGGGACCAGAACCGGAGCTGCAAAGACGAGAACCGCAGAACTCAGAACCGGAGACGGAAACATCGGAACCGGCAAGGATGCGGAAAATAAAAACGCATTATGCTTCCCGGTCGGAAAAACGCGCAAAAAAGCGTCTGTGCAGGCAGGAGGATGAAGGCCTGCTTCACTCCGCGGATGCCCTGATCGCAGCATTTGTCATTCCGATGGTGATTATGCTGCTCATCTTTGTGCAGCGGGGCATTTTCCCGTTTGGAGAGGAAACCTTTCTGCGCACGGATATGTACCATCAGTATGCACCGTTCTTTTCGGAGTTCCAGTATAAGCTGACCCACGGAGGCAGTCTGTTGTACAGCTGGGATGTTGGTATGGGCGTGAACTTTTCAGCTTTATATGCCTATTACCTGGCAAGCCCATTTAACTGGCTTCTGATTTTGTGTCCGAAAGGACTGGTCATTGAGTTTATGACCTGTCAGATCGTATTCAAAATTGGTCTTAGCGGCCTGACCATGGCGTACTATTTGAGAAAGCACTGCCGTACCCGTGATTTCGGCGTTGCCTTTTTCGGTATTTTTTATGCTTTATCCGGTTATATGGCAGCCTACAGCTGGAACATCATGTGGCTGGACTGCATCATCCTGTTCCCGCTTATCGTGCTGGGACTGGAGCATTTGGTAAAAGACGGAAAGGGAATGCTGTACTGCATTACCCTTGGATTGTCGATCCTTTCCAATTATTATATCTCCATCATGACCTGCATTTTTATGGTGCTGTATTTCATAGCCCTGCTGGTGCTGGATGAGGAGATGCACTGGGAGAAATTCATTGGCCGCGGCTTTCAGTTTGCTGTGTATTCTCTGCTGGCGGGAGGCCTGGCAGCGGTGGTACTGCTTCCGGAAATTTTTGCCCTGCAGATGACGGCATCGGGCGATGTGAGTTTTCCGAAGACCTTTTCCCAGTATTTCCCGATTTTTGACATGATTGCCCGTCACATCGGCAACGTTGAGACGGAAATAGGCCTGGATCACTGGCCGAATGTGTACTGTGGCGTGGCTGTACTGATGTTCTTTATCCTGTATTTGCTGTGCAAACGGATTCCAGCGAAGGAAAAAGCGGTTTACTGTGTGATGCTGTTATTCTTTTTTGCAAGCTTTTCCTTCAATATACTCAACTTTATCTGGCATGGCTTTCATTATCCGAACAGCCTGCCCTGCAGACAGTCCTACATCTATATTTTTCTGGTGCTGTTTGTCTGCTACCGGGCCTACATGAATCTGCGGGAAACGCCATGGAAGCATGTGACTGCGGCATTTGCCGGAGCGGTGGTCTTTGTGCTGCTGGCACAGAAGCTGGTAACGGAAGATCATTTCCATTTTATTGTGTATTATGTGGCAATTCTGTTTTTGGCACTGTATCTGGGAGCGATTGCCCTTTATCAGAAGGGAGAACGCTATTATTTTCCGGCATTGTTTTATGCGTTGGCGGTCGTTTCGATTGAGGCTGCGGTTAATACTGCGGTGACCAGCGTACCAACGACCAGCCGTACTGCTTATACCGAGGATAATGAGGCAGTGGAACAGCTTGTGGATTCCGTTCAGCCGAACGACAGCTTCTTTCGTATGGAAAAGGTATCCAGAAAAACAAAAAATGACGGAGCGTGGATGCATTTTCCGTCAGTTTCCCTGTTTTCTTCCACGGCCAATGCCGATTTGTCGGCGCTCTTTAAAAAGCTGGGCTGTGAAAGCTCTACCAACGCCTACAGCATCACAGGCGGTACACCGCTCATCGATGCCCTGTTTTCTGTGAAGTATGGTATTTATTCGGAAAAGCCGGAGGATACCACGCTGCGGACTGCAGTGGGAGAACAGGACGGCATCTGGCTGTACCAGAACAATTACACCCTGCCTGTGGGCTTTTATGTGGATTCTGATTTTGAATCCCGCTGGAATCTGGAGACCGGCAATCCGGCCGATGTGCAGAACAGCCTGTCCGATGCCCTTGGGGCAGAGCAGGTGCTGGAGCTGGTCATGGACACCGGAACAGAAGGCAGTGATCTGACCTTTACCCCGAAAACTGGGGGTGAGTATTATGCCTATGTTGGAAATAAAAAGATTGAAAAAGTCACAGCTACAACCTGGAAGGGAACAAAGACCTTTACCAACGTGGACCGGGGATATCTGCTGGAGCTTGGTTACTGTGCGGCCGGAGAGATGGTAACACTGACGGCAGAGGACAGCAACGAAGAAATGTGGGCAGATGTGTACCGTTTTTCAGAGAATGGCCTCGGCTCTGTAGCTGCGAAATTATCCGCGCATCCATGGAAGCTGACGAGCTGGACCGACACCTCTCTGGAGGGAAGTATTTCCTGCGATCAGGAGGGCTGGCTGTTTACGACTATCCCGTACGATACAGGGTGGAAGGTTCTTGTAGACGGAAAAGAACAGGAAACGGAAAAAATTCTGGATTCCTTTGTGAGTATCAGGCTTACACCGGGACCTCATACAGTGGCTATGAAATATACGCCGAACGGACTGATCCCGGGTGCTGTTGTTTCGGCGGTCAGTGCCATGTGTCTGGCTCTGATTGCGGCAGGCGGATATTTCTTCCGCCGTTACCGGGACGAGACGGATGAAAGGTAACCTGCAGCACACTGTGTTGTAAAATATGATAGAAATACAAGAAGAGGAGACTAACATTATGAAATTATGGGGCGGACGCTTCACAAAAGAGGAAAATCAGCTGGTACACAATTTTAACGAGTCATTGTCTTTTGATCAGAAGTTTTATCATCAGGATATCCAGGGCAGCATTGCCCATGTGACGATGCTGGCCAAGCAGGGCATTGTTTCTGAGAATGACCGGAAAGCCATCATTGACGGACTGAACAGCATTCTGGCTGATATTGAGTCCGGAAAACTGGTATTTACCAAAGAACACGAGGATATTCATTCCTTCGTGGAGGCAAACCTGATCGAGCGCATCGGCGATGCCGGCAAGCGTCTTCACACAGGCCGCAGCAGAAATGACCAGGTTGCTCTGGATATGAAGCTTTATTGCCGCGACGAGATCGATGAGATTGATGTTCTGGTCAAGAACCTGTTAGAAGAGCTGTTAAAGATCATGGAAGCCAATATCGACACCTATATGCCGGGCTTTACCCATCTGCAGAAGGCACAGCCGGTTACCCTGGCTCATCATATGGGCGCTTATTTTGAGATGTTCTCCCGCGACAGAAGCCGCCTGCATGACATCCGCAAGCGCATGAACTATTGCCCGCTGGGCTCCGGCGCCCTGGCTGGCACCACCTATCCGCTTGACCGCGCATATACCGCAGAGCTGCTTGGCTTTGACGGACCGACCTTAAACAGCATGGATTCCGTATCCGACCGCGATTACGTCATCGAGCTGTTATCTGCCCTGTCCACCATTGCCATGCATTTAAGCCGTTTCTCTGAGGAAATCATCATCTGGAACAGCAACGAGTACCGTTTTGTAGAGATCGATGACGCTTACAGCACCGGCAGCAGCATCATGCCGCAGAAGAAGAATCCGGATATCGCCGAGCTGGTACGCGGCAAGACCGGACGTGTCTACGGAGCTCTGGTATCGATCCTCACCACCATGAAGGGAATCCCGTTAGCATACGATAAGGACATGCAGGAAGATAAGGAGCTGACCTTTGACGCCATCGATACCGTGAAAGGCTGCCTGGCTCTGTTTACCGGCATGATCTCCACCATGACATTTAATAAAGAAGTCATGGAGGCAAGCGCAAAGAACGGATTCACTAACGCGACCGATGCTGCTGACTATCTGGTAAATCACGGTGTTCCGTTCCGCGATGCGCACGGGATTGTAGGCCAGCTGGTGCTGTTCTGCATCGATAAGGGCATTGCACTGGATGACATGACGTTAGAGGAATTCAAGGCGATCAGCCCGGTATTTGAGGAAGATGTTTACGAAGCAATCAGCATGAAGACCTGTGTCGAGAAGAGAACCACCATCGGTGCTCCTGGACAGGAAGCCATGAAGAATGTGATTGCAATTTATAAAGAGCAGTTAAAATAATGGAATAGTCCTATAACGGAAAACCCCGGAACATGTATCATTGCGAAAAGCCAGATTTCAAATTTGGCGATCGGCAACGTTACATCTTTTGGGGTTTGTTTATTACAGTCCGATTTTAGTGTATTCTTTTAATTTTTGCCGCAGCACGCTGTCTGCAGGATCCAGAAACTGACGCTGGTTTTCATAAAGCACATCTCCTGGCTTTAAGGCTGCGCGGTATTCGGCAGGCGTGCGAAGCAACGTGGAACGGAAGCGTGCCGTCAGCGTTTTTAAATCTGGAAATCCATTTCTTAATGCAATGTCGGTAAGATTATCTTTGGTGTAGGTCAGGTCATTTAGTGCATGCTGGAATCGGACACGCGTGAGATATTCATGAAAATTAATTCCCACCATCTGTTTAAATAAAGTAGAAATGTAAGTGCGGTTATACTGGGCATAGTCTGCCAGATCCTCCAGTGCCAGTTTTTCAGCATAATGTTCTTCCACATAAGTCAGCAGAAGACGCATGGTAGAACGACGCTTGTCATCTTCCGAGATGAGGTTAAGCTGCTGCGGGTCGAACCTGGTGAAAAGGCTGATCAGCAGCAGTTCCAGATTGGCTTTTGCGCTTAACTGTGCATAAGCACCACCCTGCTCGACGGCATTCCAAATCTGGGCTGCGTAAAAACGAAGCTGGCAAAATCTGGGTTCGTAACGGTTTCCTTCGTTGGAAAGACAGGATGGAAACTGGTAGATGTACCCCTTCTTGTTCAGAAACTTCAATGCATTTGCCGGAAAATGGAGAACGAGTGCCCGGGTATCCGGCTGCTGGCGCGTAGACGCATGGCCATTGCCCGGGGCAGTGAGAATCAGATCATCTTCGAGAAGCGTGTGCGTATCGGTGCCGCGGCAGTACTGCTGGTTTCCCTGAAGAACAATGCTCAGCTCATATTCGTCTGTATGCCAGTGATAGCGGTAATTCATAATGTTGTGTGCAAAACAGCGCAGATGGATATTTTCCCGGGGAAGATCCAGCTCATAGTTGGTCTGATCCATTTTTTCTCTCCTTAAAAATCCAAATATTTTCTCTGTCATAAAATTCAGAAATGAAACATGGAATCTGATTAAATTGCTTTTAGGATACCTGATAAAACCAGAAAAGTCAATTATTGTTTCGGAATTTGTACAAGCCCGGGAAATGAAGAACTGGCAAAAAGTACAAAGAAAAAATGCAGAAAACGACAGATTGCACAGGGAAAATATTTGGATTTCGTATTGTCAGATATGCCTGCATAAAAAGAAAATGAGGTTAAAGGAAAAGAAAAGCGTAACGGAAACCTGCGAATATTTGCAGCGACAAACGAGTTTTCCTCTGTTAGGATAAGCACAACGACAACAAGCCTGTGCCCGGGCAGCCAAGTGCTTATGGAGTTTCGAAAAATGATGTTATAATGGAAGGGGAAACTATGAATACTCAAATGATGATCTGCATGGTAATCTTTGCGGCAACGCTGGTTAGTTACATGCTGAACAAGATTCCAATGTGGCTTACGGCAATGATCTCTCTGACAGCGTTATATTTTACCGGCTGTATTGATGCGGCAGGTGCTTTGTCTGGTTTTTCAAATGTAAATACGCTTTTGATGGCAACCATGTTTATTGTGGCAGCAGGATTTCGGCGCACATCTTTGGTAGACGGTATGTGCGGAGCAATCATGAAGCTCACAAGAGGCAGTTTTGTGACCGCATATTTTGGTTATATTCTGCTGGCAGTGCTTCTGACAAACTTTATTGCGAGCCCGATGGTAGTTTATGCGATCGTAAGCCCGCTTCTGGCAGCACTCTGTGACAATACGAACCATAGCCGTTCCCAGTATATGTTCCCGGTTATGGTCGTGTGTGTGGCATGCTGCGGGATTCTGCCGCTTTCAACTGCGATCCAGCAGGCCGGACAGTTTACCGGATTTATGGAAACCTATGGATTTACCGGTATGAGCATCCGTGCGATTGACTTTACCATTGGCACCTGGCCGATTTTGATCATTGTTCCGCTTTGGGCACTGTTTATCGGACCGAAATTTACACCAAAGGCTCCGATTGTCCCGATTGAAGCACTGGAAAACCGCAATTCTGGAAAGCAGGCACAGAAACTCAGCCCGGTTGTAGATAAGATTGGAATTGCCGTATTTTTTGGAACCATTTTATGCCTGATCTTTTCCAGCCAGCTTCATCTTACCACCTGGTCTGTGGCATTGACCGGAAGCCTTCTGATGGTTTTATTTGGTGTGGTAGATCAGAAATCTGCACTGCGTGATATCCCGTGGGATATGTTAATGCTGTTTGTAGGTGCACTGGCACTTGGAACCGCCCTGACGAACACCGGAGCAGGCGATATGATTGGAAATGCTTTGGCAACAGCCGTTGGTGGTACTCACAATAACTATGTGCTCGGTGCGTTATTCTTCCTGATCCCGTTTGCACTGACTCAGTTTATGCTGAACCGTTCTGTATCTGCGGTATTTGTTCCGATTTGTCTGCTGACCTGTTCCGCACTGGGTGCAAATCCGACAGGACTGGTTCTGTTAGTCAATGCAGGTTCCCTGACGGCATTCCTCACTCCGATGGCGACACCGGCGGTTCCGATGTGCATGGCTGATGGCGGTTATGATTTGAAGGCCATCTTTAAGAGCGGCGCACTGATTACATTGATTTTGCCATTTATCTATATCGTTTATACCATGACAGTATTCCCTGCATTTTAAAAGAAAGGGAGTGACGTGGATATGACACAGGAAGAAAAAATTGCTATTGCAGAGACTGTGCGGCACAGAGATCGTTTTGGTCCTGTGAGTCAGGAAGAGTTAGCGGCACTGTCGGGAAAAGAAACAGAACTTTGGATTCAGACAAAAAACGGTTATTGTGTGCATGTCTTTGAAGAACGGCCGGAAGCTTTGCCGGATCGGGCCCCAATTTTATTAAACTTTCATGGTGGTGGATTTTTAAAAGGACGCACGGATCGTGAGCGCAGATATTGCTGTGCAGTCATGGAAGCAACGAATGCTCTGGTATGGGATGTTGATTATAGTCTTGCACCGGAAAAACCGTTCCCTTATGCTGCAGAAGAAAGCTATGGAATCATACAGTATGTGTTTGAACATGCAGAAGAACTGTGTATCGATCCGGAAAAAATCATGCTTGCCGGACATAGTGCCGGAGGCAATCTTGTGGCATCGGCTCTGGTGAAAAATGCGGAAACGAAAGCATTTCATCCATGTTGCGCCTTGATGGAGTATTTCCCAACAGACAATACCGCGAATCCGGTAGAAAGGCTGTCGGAGGAATTAAAACAGGATCCATTCTGGGTGAAACGCGCGGAAACGGAGAAACTGTATACAGATTTTTATGTGGGAGATGCAGATGCATCTGATCCATGCTGTTCCCCTGCTTTTGCAACGGAGCAGGTCCTGGCTGCATTTCCAGACTGTTTGATTTTATCTGCAGGAGAAGACAGCCTGAGAGATGATACGGAAAACTTTGGAATGCGATTGGTAAAGGCGGGAGTTTGTGTAACCATGCAGAGGATTCCAGAAGCTATGCACGGATTTACAACCAACCGGACACCTGGATGGGAACGAGCATTAGAACTGCATGATCGTTTCTTTTTGGAACATATAAACCGATAAAATGAAAGAATGTAGAACATTAAAGGAGTGAAACTATGAAGATTACAGACGTAAAGCTGCGCTTTGCCAAACATTATCTTTTCGTACAGGTTTACACCGATGCCGGCATTACCGGTCTTGGAGAAGCCGGAAACTGGGGATATCTGCAGGCAACGGCAGCAGCCATTGAAAAGTTTGCGGATTACTTAATTGGAAAAGATCCGTTCCGTATTGAAGATTTTAACCAGAACTTTCTGCGATCCGTGTATTTCCGCGGTTCTGTCATTATGAGTGCGATTTCCGCTATTGACATTGCGCTTTGGGACATTAAAGGAAAGGCACTCGGCGTTCCGGTTTATGAATTATTGGGCGGAAAAACCCGCGATAAGGTGCGCGTTTACGCTTCCGTCATGCATATAACCGATGATAAGGAAGAACTCGCAAAGCAGTATCAGGAACTACAGCAGATGGGCTTCACCGCTGCCAAGATTTTCTGCAACGGACCGAAGAGCAGCGCGGATGGAAAGGGAGAGTTCTTCGCCAGCCGTATAGAGCGGGAAGTAGAAAAAGTCCGTGTCTGCCGGGAAGCAGTCGGAAATGATTTTGATTTCGTTTTGGAAGTGCATCGCGGCATGACTTTGCCAGAGGCTGTCGCATTTGGTCGTGCAGTAGAGCCATACCGCCCGATGATCCTGGAAGATCCGGTTCCGCCGGACAATGTGGATACGATGGCAGAGGTGGCATCCAAGATCGGGGTTCCGATCGCAACCGGTGAGAGAGCCATCGATCTGCGCGAATTTGAAGTGCTGATGGCACGCCATGCATGCCAGTATATCCGTCCGGATGTCTGCGCAGTTGGCGGCATTACCACCAGCAAGAAGATCTGTGCGCTTGCAGAAGCACACGATGTACTGGTGATTCCGCATAACCCGCTTGGACCGGTATCCACGGCAGCCTGCCTGCAGATCTGCGCAGCCATTCCGAACCTTGGGATCCAGGAACTCCCGGGCTTCTGCTTAAATGGAGCGGAAGACAAGATGGTGAAAGAACCATTCCATTTTGAGAATGGCTGTATGATGATTCCGGAAGCACCGGGAATCGGAATTGAACTTGCCGACGATGCAGAAGAACTGTATCCGGCAAAAGAGCGCGGCAGCAATGCAGCGCACCGGGCATTCGATGGATCTGTAAAAGACTGGTGATGTAAATAACAATATAAGTATATGACAAAGGCCGTGTGAGTTGCCGAAAGGCAACTCACACGGCCCTATTAAAGTGAATCAAATGGTTATTTTACCCCAGCACCAGGAACACTTCCTGCGTCTGCTTTCCGTGCTGCCGTGTCTGTGCGTGAGTATCAAAGAAAATATCCACGTGGTTGCCCTTGACGCCGCCGCCGCGGTCCTCTGCGGTGTAGATGATACCGCCGATCATGACCTTGCTTCCGTAAGGAATGACGCGCGGGTCCACGGCAATGGTACGTCCGGAGGTTGCGATGGTGCCGGTGCTGGTGTGGCGGCCCCAGCCCTCGGAGCACTGTCTGCATGGACAGTAGCCGGTGGTGCGGAAGAAGCCGAGGGATTTTAAACCGGTATGTTCGTGGCTTTCCTCAGCAGAAGTGCTTTCAGCAGCAGTCTGGGCCGATTCTCCCTTTACATAGGTTTTCGGATTGGAAAGCGCTTTGCCGTCTACCGCGCCTTCTACAACATAAGTGCCGTCTGCCAGCGCGTCCCAGTTTATGCTGATGCGGAAACCGTGATTCCCATTGCCGATTCCGTTTCCTTTCAGATCAGAACGGTAGGTGACTGCGGTCTGGTGATAGCTTTTAACCTGCTCACCGGTTTCTTTATTGGTAATGGTTACGCTGACCGGAACGCCGGTGTTCGGCATGGAGGAATCCCACGCCCAGCCGACAATGGTATTGCCCTCGAATGCATCAAAGGAGCCATCCGGGGCTGCTGCCAGAGCAGTAAAGGCACCTCCGATCAGGAACATGGCTGAGATCAGTAAGGTGACAAACATTCTTTTGGTTTTTAACATAAAATCAGTCCTTTCTTTTCCAGAATCTGTTACAGGTTTGTGTGCCACAAAAACGAAATATTCAATTCACACAAATTAAATATATGTAACAAATTTGTAACATATGAACGATAAGTCCTTATTTTACACATTTTTTTTGATTTGTCAAGGAAAAAACGAAAAGCAGGTCTGTTTCTGCCCTGGAAAATACAAAAAGTCACAGAAAAAACACAGATTTTTCAGGCAAACCTCTTGACAAACTACATAGGGTAAAGTATATTAATCACAGAATGTTAGCACTCCTTGATGATGAGTGCTAACAAGAAGAAGGAGGCGGCAGAATGGAACTGGATGATCGTAAAGTTACTATATTAAAAGCTATCATCAAGACTTATCTGGAAACAGGTGAGCCGGTGGGTTCCAGAACCATTTCCAAATATACGGATTTAAAACTGAGTTCCGCAACCATCCGAAACGAAATGTCGGATCTGGAGGAGATGGGATATATCCAGCAGCCCCATACATCGGCGGGACGGATCCCATCCGATAAAGGCTACCGCTTCTATGTAGACCAGATCATGCAGGAAAAAGAACAGGAAGTCACGGAGGTCAAAAGCCTGATGATCAAAAGGGTTGACCGTGTGGAACTGGTCTTAAAGAAGCTGGCACAGCTTCTGGCTAACAACACCAACTATGCTGCCATGATCAGTGGTCCGCAGTATCACCAGAACAAGCTGAAATTCATCCAGCTGTCCCGGATGGAGGAAAACAAACTCCTGGTGGTCATCGTGGTAGAGGGAAACCTCATTAAGAATGCCATGGTGAATGTACCGGAGTCGGTGAGCCAGGAAGATATCCTGAACCTCAACATCCTTTTAAACAGCGCGCTTAACGGTCTCACCATTGAGCAGATCAATCTGGATGTTATCACAAAGCTCAAACAGCAGGCCGGCGTTCACAGTCAGATTGTGGATCTTGTATTAAATGAAGTAGCCGGAGCAATCCGGGCCGATGAGGAAGATCTTCAGATCTACACAAGCGGTGCTACCAATATTTTCAAATATCCGGAGCTGAGCGACGGTGAGAAAGCAAGCCAGCTAATCAGTACACTGGAACAGAAGGATAAGCTCCAGGAGCTCATTGCAGATGTAAATGAGTCGGAAGACAGCAATGGAATCCAGGTTTACATTGGAGACGAGACACCGCTTCAGACCATGAAGGACTGCAGCGTGGTCACTGCCAACTATGAGCTGGGAGAGGGTATCCGCGGTACCATTGGTATCATCGGACCAAAGCGGATGGATTACGAAAGAGTACTCAGTACGCTGAAGCATCTGATGAAGCAGCTGGATGCCACCTATAAAAATGAGAGTTAGTGTGTCAGAGATGACGCCGATAAAGAAAGGCGATAAACCATGAGTCAGAAAGAAAAAGAAGTAAAGCAGAGTGCCGCTGAGGTCGAGAACGAAAATCTTGAGACTGAGCACACTGAAGCAGATAATGGCGAAACCTCCGCAGGAACCGAAAACCAGGAGGCAGAAACCAGGGAAAACGAAGCAAAAGAAGCAAAGGACGCAAAGAAAGATCCAAAAGATGCTCAGATTGAGGAACTTCAGGATCGATTAAAACGCCAGATGGCCGAGTTTGATAATTTCCGCAAGCGTACGGAAAAAGAGAAGGCAGCCATGTACGAGATCGGAGCGAAGGATATCATCGAGAAGATCCTTCCGGTGTTAGATAACTTCGAGAGAGGCCTGGCAGCCGTGCCGGAGGATGAGAAGGGTTCTTCCTTTGCCGAAGGCATTGAAAAGATCTACAAGCAGTTCGTGAAAACTCTGGAAGATGCCGGAGTGGAATCGATCGAGGCAGTAGGCAAGCAGTTCGACCCGAACCTGCACAACGCAGTGATGCATGTGGAGGATGAGAAATACGGCGAGAATGAGATCGCCATGGAACTGCAGAAGGGTTACAAGTACCGCGGCAGCGTGGTACGCCACAGCATGGTTCAGGTTGCAAACTAAACCAGCTGCGAAACTTAGCGTATTATCAAAAATTGTTTGAATAGAGCAGGAGGAAAACATTATGAGTAAGATTATTGGTATTGATTTAGGAACCACAAACAGCTGTGTAGCAGTTATGGAGGGTGGTAAACCGGTAGTTATCCCGAACCAGGAAGGCTCCAGAACCACACCGTCTGTCGTAGCATTCACCAAGACCGGTGAGCGTCTGGTAGGTGAGCCGGCAAAGCGTCAGGCAGTTACCAACGCAGACAGAACCATTGCTTCCATTAAGAGACATATGGGTACAGACTATAAAGTAACCATCGACGGTAAAAGCTATACTCCGCAGGAAATCTCCGCTATGATCCTGCAGAAGTTAAAAGCAGATGCAGAGGCTTATCTGGGTGAGACCGTAAGCGAGGCTGTTATCACTGTTCCGGCATACTTCAACGATGCACAGCGTCAGGCAACTAAGGATGCCGGTAAGATCGCAGGTCTGGATGTAAAGCGTATCATCAACGAGCCGACCGCGGCAGCGCTGGCATACGGCCTGGACAACGAGAATGAGCAGAAGATTATGGTATACGACTTAGGCGGCGGTACCTTCGATGTATCCCTCATCGAGATTGGTGACGGCGTAATCGAGGTTCTTTCCACCAACGGTGATACTCACTTAGGCGGTGATGATTTCGATAACCGCATTACCCAGTGGCTGGTTGACGAGTTCAAGAAGGCTGAGGGCGTAGACCTGTCCGGCGATAAGATGGCAATGCAGAGACTGAAAGAGGCCGCAGAGAAGGCAAAGAAGGAGCTTTCTACCGCAACCACCACCAACATCAACCTGCCGTTCATCACTGCAACCGCTGAGGGCCCGAAGCATCTGGATATGAACCTGACCAGAGCAAAATTCGACGAGCTGACCCACGACCTCATCGAGAGAACAGCAGTTCCGGTACAGAACGCATTAAAAGACGGCGGCGTAACCACCGCTGAGCTTGGAAAGGTTCTGTTAGTCGGCGGTTCCACCCGTATGCTGGCAGCTCAGGAGAAAGTAAAACAGATGACCGGCAAGGAGCCGAATAAGTCCTTAAACCCGGATGAGTGCGTAGCCATCGGTGCTGCTATCCAGGGCGGTAAGCTTGCTGGCGATGCCGGCGCAGGTGATATCCTTCTTCTGGATGTAACTCCGCTGTCACTGTCCATTGAGACCATGGGAGGCATTGCTACCAGACTGATCGAGAGAAACACTACCATTCCGACCAAGAAGAGCCAGATCTTCTCTACCGCAGCTGATAACCAGGAGGCAGTAGATATCCACGTTGTACAGGGTGAGCGTGAGTTTGCACGTGACAACAAGACCCTTGGCCAGTTTCGCCTGGACGGTATCCTTCCGGCAAGAAGAGGTGTTCCGCAGATTGAGGTTACGTTTGATATCGATGCAAACGGTATCGTAAATGTATCCGCTAAGGATCTTGGCACCGGCAAAGAGCAGCATATCACCATTACCTCCGGCTCCAACATGTCTGAGGCTGATATCGATAAGGCAGTGAAAGAGGCTGCTGAGTTTGAAGCACAGGATAAGAAGAGAAAAGAGGCAATTGATGCCAGAAACGATGCAGATGCTATGGTATTCCAGACCGAGAAAGCATTAAGCGAGGTTGGCGATAAGATCGACGCAAACGACAAGGCTGCTGTAGAGGCTGACTTAAATGCCCTGAAGGAAGCTATCAACCGTGCTCCGATCGACAACATGACCGATGCCCAGGTTGAGGACATCAAGGCTGGCAAGGAGAAACTGATGAACAGCGCACAGGCATTGTTCAGCAAGGTTTACGAGGCAGCTCAGGGTGCCGCAAACGCACAGGGCGCAGCAGGTGCACAGGGTGCGGCAGGCGCAGCAGGCGGTAACGCAGGCGCTGGAAATAACGATGATGTCATCGACGGTGACTTCAAAGAGGTATAATCCATATAGTAAGGCATAACGGACCAACGGGGAGACCGCAAGGTCTCTCCGCCAATCCGGAGTATTGCCGGGAGAGGCTGGCGCTTTTTCCGAAAATCTCAGGAGCGTTTGCTCCGGGACTTTCGCAAGAGGCGACAGCCATTTCGGTGTCTGAAAGACATTATGGTTCATGAAAGTATGCCTGGAGACAGGGAAATTTTTGAACCCCAAAAGCTGATTGACAGTATAGAAAAAGAAGGGCGCGGATGCGTCTTAAGTGAAAGAGGAAGGAAAAAGCATCATGGCAGAGACTAAGAGAGATTATTACGAGGTCCTGGGAGTTCCGAAGAACGCCGATGAGGCTGCATTAAAGAAAGCATATCGTGTCCTTGCAAAAAAATATCATCCGGACGCTAACCCGGGCGATGCCGAGGCCGAGCGTAAGTTCAAGGAAGCATCGGAGGCATACAGCGTGTTAAGTGACCCGGAGAAGAGAAGAAAGTACGACCAGTTTGGTCATGCTGCATTCGAGGGCGGCGCAGGCGGCGGTGCCGGCGGCTTTGGCGGTTTCGATTTCAACGGAGCTGACATGGGAGACATCTTCGGAGATATCTTCGGAGATATCTTCGGTGGCGGAAGAAGCCGCGGCGGCAGCCAGTATAATGGCCCTATGCGTGGTGCCAATGTGAGAACCGCGATTCGCATTACCTTTGAGGAGGCTGTATTCGGCTGCGAAAAGGAAATTGAGATCAATTACAAAGAAGAGTGTGCGACCTGTCACGGTACCGGGGCAAAGCCAGGCACTTCACCGGAAACCTGTAAGAAGTGCGGCGGTAAGGGTAAGATCATCTACACCCAGCAGTCCTTCTTCGGTCAGGTGCAGAATGTCCAGACCTGTCCGGACTGCGGCGGCAAGGGCAAGGTGATCAAAGAAAAATGCTCTGACTGCTATGGAAGCGGTTATATTACCAGAAAGAAGAAATTTAAGGTTACCATTCCGGCTGGTATCGATAATGGCCAGAGTGTACGCTGCGCAGGCGGTGGTGAGCCTGGCGTGAACGGCGGCGAGAGAGGTGATCTCCTGGTTGAGGCAGTTGTATCCCAGCATCCGGTATTCAAGCGTCAGGATGTCAACATCTTCTCTACCGTACCGATCTCCTTCGCAACAGCAGCGCTGGGCGGTCCGATCCGCATCAAGACGGTAGACGGAGAGGTCGAGTACGAGGTCAAGGCAGGAACCCAGACCGATACGCGTGTCCGCTTAAAGGGCAAGGGTGTACCGTCCTTACGTAACCGCAATCTCCGCGGCGATCACTATGTGACTCTGGTTGTTCAGGTGCCGGAGCGTCTGACGGAGGCACAGAAGGAAGCGCTGAGGAATTTCGATGCGGTTATGCATGGAGAAGCGCCGACAGAAGGAAAACATAAGAAAAAGGGACTTTTTTCTAAATAGAGTTAACCCGTAGGCTGTAAATAGTCTACGGGTTTTCGATGCCATAAAAAGAATAAAGAAGGGATGAAAAAAGTCAATGGAGAAGGAACGGGCAAAACTATTAGATGAATTGTTGAACCAAATCGATCGGGCATATGATTTAATGGAAGAATATGATTCTATATCGAGAAAATATGGGGAAGTGATTTTATATCAGGTTGAAGCTCATTTGATAAAATATATCGGAGAGCATCCAGGAACGACGGTTTCAGATATAGCACAAGATTTGAACAAAACCAGCAGTGCAGCGAGTCAGATGGTGAAAAAACTGCAGACAAAAGGATTGATTGAACAAATAAAAAATGAAAAAAACAGGAGAAATACTTTTTTAAATTTGACGTCTGCTGGATGGAGCTTGTATGAGGCAAGAGAAAAATTTGAGCAACATTGCTATGAACGGACATTTGAATATTTAGCAGAGTTTTCAGAAAAAGAAATAGAAGTAGTATGCAGGATATTGGATAGGATGAACCAAACATTTAAATTAGATATAGAGGATAGCAAAATGTAAAACATGCACAAAAGTGCATGTTTTATTTTGTTTATTTAAGGTGTTTACATATGCAAGGAAAGATGATATTATCTTACCATAAGATTATTAAGTATCTAAATAATACAAAAGGAGAGGAAAAATGAAGTATAATTTTGATGAAATTATTGACAGAAGCAATACCTACAGCTTTAAAAGAGATTGTTTGCCTGAAGGAGCACCTAAAGACAGTCTTTCTTTTTGGGTTGCAGATATGGATTTTCCTTGTGCTGATCCTGTTATAGAAGCACTGCATCAAAGAATTGATAGAAAGATATACGGTTATACAGCATATGACAATCAAGATGTCTATGAGGCTGTATCAGGATGGTTTATGAGACAATATGGATGGAAAATAGAAAGAGAAGAACTATCATTTAGTCCTGGAGTTGTTCCTGCGCTTGCATTTCTGATTCGGGCTTTAACAGAGCCGGGAGATGGGATCATCATTCAGCGGCCAGTATATTACCCATTTACAATTAAAATTGAAAATGCAGGAAGAAGGGTTGTAAATAATCCGCTGATCCATGATGGAAATACGTATAGGATGGATTATATTGATCTTGAAGAGAAATTGAAAAATCCGCAAAATAAGGGAATTATTATTTGCAGTCCACATAATCCGGTAGGTCGCGTATGGACTGAAGATGAGTTGAGACAGTTAGTGGATCTTTGTAAGAAATACAATAAATGGATTATTTCTGATGAAATTCATTGTGATTTGACAAGAAAGGGCGTGAAGCATCATCCACTTTTAACTGTGGCACCAGATTATAAAGATCAGATTATTGCATGTACTGCACCAAGTAAAACATTTAACTTGGCAGGAATGCAGATATCTAATATTGTGATTCCGAATAAAGAATATAAAGCAAAATTTGATTTTCTGTTAGACGATTGCTTTGGTTTGATGGCTGCACCCCTGGGAATTTCTGCAATGATTGCTGCATATACACACGGGGAAGAATGGCTTGATCAGGTTCGAGAGTATATTGATGAAAATATTGCTTATGTACATGATTTCCTTCAGAAAAATATGCCTGAAGTTACGATGTCAGATACACAGGGAACGTATTTAATATGGTTGGATTTCAGAGCATATTGCAATGATGAGAAAAAGCTGGAGAAGCTTATGCACGAGAGTGCGAAGGTTGCCTTGGATGAAGGTTATATTTTTGGGGATGAGGGAAAGGGCTTTGAAAGAATTAATATGGCCAGTCCAAGAAGTATGATTGTAGAATGTATGGAACGGATTCATAAAGCATTGAAACCAGAAGTGTAATTTACTGAATACAGAGGAGAAAGGGAGATTGGTATGGAAGTGCTTACCAGCATTTTAAATTTTTTTGACACCGTTTTGTGGAGCAGCCCGTTAATTTATATTTCCATTTTTGTTGGACTTCTCTATACTGTTGGCTTAAAGGGATTTCAAGTTCGATACTTAAAACAAATGGTGAATAGCGTTTTTGAAAAGAGTGCAGATAGTGAATCCTCCACATCATTTGAAGCATTTGCTTTGACTGTTGCGGCAAGAGTTGGAACGGGAAACATCGTCGGAGTTGCAACTGCAATTGCAGCAGGTGGCCCTGGTGCAGTATTCTGGATGTGGGTTATGGCAATTCTGGGAGCGGCAACATCTTTTGCAGAAAATACGTTAGCTCAGGTGTATAAAGAAAAGGTTGACGGAATGTATCGGGGTGGTACTTCATTTTTTGTAAAAAAGGGACTTGGCCTGGGATGGTTTGGAACCGTATTTGCATTTTGCAGCCTTTTGAATTGTGGCATTTTGCATACAACACAGCCGAACTCCATTGCTGATGCAATGTATAATGCTTTTGGTGTTCCACACTGGATTGTGGGAGTTATCATGGTAATTATAGCTGCAATTATCATTTCAGGTGGCTTAAAAAGTATTATTCGATTTACATCAAAAATTGTACCGATCATGTGCCTTCTGTACCTGGGAGTTACTTTAATTGTACTTGGCGTTAATATCACTAAAATTCCGGCAGTATTTGCGCTTATTTTTAAAAGTGCATTTGGTAAAGATGCAATTTTTGGTGGTATGGTGGGATCAGCAATTGCATATGGTATCAAGAGAGGTGTCTATTCAAGTGAAGCAGGTATGGGAACTACACCTCAAGCAGCAGCAATTGCGGGAGTATCTCACCCGGCAAAGGTTGGTTTGACACAGGCTTTATCCGTATATGTTGATACATTACTGGTTTGTACCGCAACAGCCTTAATGATTTTACTTGCCGGTACATATAATGTAACAGATGCGGCGGGGAGTGTATTGTATGAAGGTATTAGCGGAGTCAATGCTGGTGTTGGTTTTACACAGGGAGCACTGGATTCTGTAATTCATGGTTTCGGTTATCCAATGATAGCGGTTATGCTGGCATTATTTTCATTTACGACATTAGTAGGCTGCTTTAATATTTCTGAATCTGATTTGATTTATATGTTCAAGGGATATTCAAAAAGTAAGACTGCACAGATTTTGTTCAAAATATGGTTTTTGATTCCAATCTTTATTGGATGTATTTCAAGTACAGAATTTGCATGGTTGTGTGCGGATATTGGAACTGGAGCATCTTGTTGGGTTACGTTAATTGCAGTAATTTTTATGTTCCCAATTGTGAGAAAAGTTTGGAACGATTATGAAAAACAATTTAAGGATGGAAAGGATCCTATTTTCCGACCAGACAACTGCGGCATAAAAAATGCTGATCTCTGGAATGAAATAGCAAATGAATATGAAAAGAAACTGAAATAAGAAGACTACCGCATACCAATTTGGTATGCGGTAGTTCTTTTTTTAAGGTTTTTTGAAAATGGCCATGTCCGGAAAAGAAAACGCAGCGGGTGTGATAGAGTGTAATGCATCAAAGGATTTCGTAAATAGTTTGATTTGTGATTGGTTTTGCGTTGTTTGCTTTTACGGAACAGGAATCTTTTCATCCGTTCATATGGATAATGCAGAGAACGAAGGTTTTATTGCAGAAAAGAAAAAATTACGGGATGAAAAGAATCAGTAAAGGCAGGCAGACAGAAGTATGGCATAGGAGGAAGACTGTAGGCCGGATAGGTTCATACTTATAAGTGTTGCAGATAATACTTATAAGTAAAAACTATAAATGTTGATAAGCGAAAAAAAGTACATATTCCTCGACTAAAAATTAACAAAACAAAATTCTGAAAAATACGAACAAATTCCAGTGAAATTCCGGCAGAAACCAGATTCCAAACTATCCGGGAAATGTGTCGAATACAACATGTTTTTTTACAAAAACAAGAGGCGGTTTCCTTCTGCTAACATTGTTTACGGATTAACAAAAATTCTGGTCAAAAACTGTGAATCTGCTCTGTTTTTCAGGAAAAGCCGATAGTTACATTGTATACAATATGTAATTTTTGATTGTCTGGAATCGCGAATTATGCTATACTGACCGTGATGGCAAAACGAGAGATTTTGTCGATAGCAAGTTGAAAATGTATAGAAAGAGGGTAAAGGAAAATGGGATTGGCTACATTTAAAGGCGGCGTTCACCCTTACGAGGGCAAAGAACTGTCCGAGAACAAGCCGGTACAGGTCCTGATGCCGAAGGGAGATCTGGTGTTCCCGATGTCACAGGGAATCGGCGCACCGGCGAACCCGCTGGTAAAGAAGGGCGACAGAGTCCTGGCTGGTCAGATCATCGGTGAAGCAGGCGGATTTATTTCTGCAAACGTAATCTGCTCCGTATCCGGTACTGTCAAAGCAGTAGAGCCGAGACGTGTTGCCAGCGGCGGCATGGTAAATTCCGTTGTAGTTGAAAACGATGGACAGTATGAAGCAGTAGAAGGCATGGGTGCAGACCGTGACCCGGCTACTCTGTCCAAACAGGAGATCCGCGATATCGTAAAAGCAGCTGGTATCGTAGGTATGGGCGGCGCTGGTTTCCCGACCAACGTAAAGCTCTCTCCGAAGAACGAAGATGCAATTGAATACATTCTGATTAATGGTGCAGAGTGTGAGCCGTATCTGACATCTGACTATCGCTGCATGATGGAAGATCCGGAAAAGATCATCGGCGGTCTGAAGGTTGTTCTGCAGCTCTTTGACAAGGCTAAGGGTGTGATCGGTATCGAGAACAACAAGCCGGAAGCAATCAAAAAGCTGAAAGAGTTAGTAAAAGATGAGCCGCGTATCGAGGTATGTGAGCTGCTTACCAAGTATCCGCAGGGTGGTGAGCGTTCCTTAATCTACGCTGTTACCGGCAGATCTGTAAATTCCTCCATGCTTCCAGCAGACGCAGGCTGCATCGTGGACAACATTGGTACTGTGATCGCTATTTATGATGCAGTATGCAAGACCACTCCTCTGATCGAGCGTGTATTCACCGTAACCGGTGACGCGATCGCAGATCCGAGAAACTTCCGTATTAAGATCGGAACCAACACCCAGGAACTGATCGAGGCAGCAGGCGGCTTCAAGTCCGAGCCGGAGAAGGTTATTTCCGGTGGTCCTATGATGGGCTTTGCTATGTTCGATTTAGACGTTCCGGTCATCAAGACCAACGGTTCCGTCCTGTGCATGACCAAAGACCAGGTGGCAGCAAGCGTGGAGACTCCGTGTATCCGCTGCGGTAAGTGCGTAAGCGCATGCCCGAGCCACATTGTTCCGGTTATGATGATGAAAGCAGCATTAAAGGGCGACTGCGATACCTTTGAGAAACTCAATGGTATGGAGTGTATGGAGTGCGGAAGCTGTACCTTCGTATGTCCGGCTAAACGTCCTCTGACCCAGGCTTTCAAGGAAATGAGAAAAACGGTTGCAGCAAACCGCAGAAAAAAAGCACAGGGGGGAAAGTAAACCATGGCTAAATTATTTAACGTATCCTCATCCCCGCATGTGCGGAGCGAGGAAACAACCCGCAGCATCATGATGGACGTGGCAATTGCCATGCTGCCGGCCACCGCTTTCGGTGTCTTCCAGTTCGGCCTGCATGCCCTGCTCGTTATCATTGCTACCGTATTTGCCTGTGTAGTCAGCGAGTACGTATTTGAGAAAGTAACCAAGAGAACCGTGACCATCAGTGATTTCAGTGCCGTTGTAACCGGTATGATCCTGGCATTAAACTGTCCGTCTGAGATTCCGTTATGGATCCCGATGCTGGGCGGTGTGTTCGCAATCGTGATCGTAAAACAGATCTACGGCGGCCTTGGCCAGAACTTCATGAACCCGGCACTGGCAGCAAGATGCTTCCTGCTGATCTCCTTCGCAGGCAAGATGTCTTCCTTCACTCTGGATGGCGTAACCACCGCTACTCCTCTGAACGTGATGAAGACTGCATGGAAGGCCGGCGAGTCCAATCTGGGCGTAGACCTTATGGCTATGTTCATCGGTAAGATCCCTGGAACCATCGGTGAGGTTTCTGTAGTAGCCCTGTTAATCGGCGCTGCTTACCTGGTATTTAAGAAAGTCATTTCCCTGCGCATTCCGTTAACCTACATCGTAACGGTCGCAGTATTCGTATTCATCTTCGGCAGACAGGATCTGAACTTTGTTCTGGCTCATATCTGCGGCGGCGGACTGATCTTCGGTGCATTCTTCATGGCAACCGACTATGTAACCAGCCCGATCACCCCGAAGGGACAGATCGTATTTGGTATTCTGCTTGGCGTGCTGACCGGAACATTCCGTCTGTTCGGTGGTTCCGCAGAGGGTGTTTCCTACGCAATCATCATTAGCAACCTGATGGTTCCGCTGATTGAGCGCTATACCCTTCCGGTGGCATTTGGAAAGGAGGGCAAAAAGGCATGAGTAAAGGTGGATTTATGAAGGATGCCGTAATCCTGTGTGCCATTACCCTTGTGGCAGGTGCATGTCTGGGCGGCGTTTATGAAATGACGAAGGATCCGATCGCTGCAGCAAACCAGGCAGCGAAAGAAGCTGCTTACCGTACCGTATTCCCAGATGCGGCTGGTTTTGAGGCTGCAGACCTTGCAGACAAGCTTCCTGCAGCAAATGAGACTATCGCAACCCTCGGATATGGCAATGTGTCTGTGGATGAGGCTGTTGAGGCAACCGATGCTTCCGGTTCTGTTGCAGGATACGTAGTTACCGCTACTTCCAATGACGGTTACGGCGGTGCTGTTACCGTTTCTGTAGGTATCCAGTCTGACGGTACTGTAAATGGTATCGAATTCCTGACCCTGGCTGAGACTGCTGGTCTTGGTATGAATGCTCAGAAGCCTGAGTGGAAAGGTCAGTTTGCAGGCAAGAAGGCAGATGTGTTCTCCGTTACCAAAGACGGTGCATCTTCCGATGATCAGATCAACGCAATCAGTGGTGCGACCATCACTTCAAAAGCAGTCACTGGTGCGGTGAATGCGGCAGTTTATTTTGTAGATAACTGCCTGGCACAGTAGGAGGTAGGAAGTCATGAATAAATGTATCGAACGTTTATACAACGGTATTATTAAAGAAAACCCGACCTTCGTCCTGATGCTTGGTATGTGTCCGACCCTGGCAGTAACCACCACCGCGATCAATGGTATCGGTATGGGACTGTCCACCACGGCGGTTCTGGTTTTCTCTAACCTTATTATTTCCGCACTGCGGAAGATTATTCCGGATCGTGTACGTATTCCGGCATACATCGTAATCGTAGCATCCCTGGTTACCATCGTTCAGCTGCTTTTACAGGCATATGTACCGAGCCTGTACAGCGCACTGGGTATCTACATCCCGCTGATCGTTGTTAACTGTATCATCCTGGGCCGTGCAGAGGCATATGCAGCAAAGAACGGCCCGATCGAGTCCGCATTCGATGGTATCGGTATGGGCCTTGGTTTCACCGTAGGTTTAACCTGCATCGCAATCGTGCGTGAGCTCATTGGCGGTGGTTCCTTCTTCGGCATGGAGATCATTCCGGAGGACTTCCACGTAACCATCATCGGCCTGGCACCGGGTGCATTCTTTGTACTGGCCTGCCTGACCGCACTGCAGAACAAATTCAAAGCTCCGAGTGCAACCAACGGTTCCGTACCGCAGTCCACACTGGCATGCGGCGGCAACTGCGCAGCATGCAGCGGTTCTGCATGTTCCTCTAACCACTCTGTCCTGGAAGAGAAAAAGGCAGAAGAGCTGAAGAAGGCAGAAGAGGCCAAGAAGGCGGCAGCTGCAGCAGCTCTGGCTAAGAAGCAGGCAGCAGAGGCAGCTAAGGCAGCAGCCGAGGCTGAAAAGAAAGACGAATAGGAGGGACAGGTTAGATGAAAGAGTTAATTTTAATTATTGTCGGATCTGCTCTGGTTAACAACATCATCCTGAGCCAGTTCCAGGGCCTGTGTCCGTTCCTTGGTGTTTCCAAGAAGGTTGACACCTCCATTGGTATGGGTGCAGCCGTTATCTTCGTAATTACGCTGGCAAGTATTGCTACGAACCTTGTATACGCTCTGGTGCTGGTTCCGCTGCACCTGGAGTATTTACAGACGATTGCCTTCATTCTGGTAATTGCAGCACTGGTACAGTTCGTTGAGATGTTCTTAAAGAAGAGCATGCCGAGCCTGTATTCTGCGCTGGGTGTATTCCTTCCGCTGATTACGACCAACTGTGCAGTTCTGGGTTCTGCCCTGACCAACGTACAGAAGGGTTATAACTTCATTTTCAGTGTAGCAAACGGACTTGGTACTGCGGTTGGTTTTACCGTCGCAATCGTACTGCTGGCAAGCATTCGTGAGAGTATTGAAGACAATGATATCCCATATAATTTCCAGGGTTCTCCGATCGTACTGATTACCTCTGGTCTGATGGCGATTGCCTTCATGGGCTTCTCCGGACTGATTTAATGGGAGGTAACAGAATATGACAGGTTTGCTTTTAGCGGCAGTTGTCATCGGCGCCATCGGTATCATTATCGGTGTGCTGCTGGGAATTGCCAGTGAGAAGTTTAAGGTTGAGGTTGACGAAAAAGAAATTCTGGTGCGTGCAGAACTTCCGGGCAACAACTGTGGCGGTTGTGGCTTCCCGGGATGTGACGGTTTGGCTGCAGCAATCGCTGCAGGCACCGCTCCGGTTAACGGATGTCCGGTCGGCGGCGCTCCGGTAGCAGACAAGATCGCTGCGATCATGGGTGTTGAGAGCGGCAGCTCCGAAAAGAAGGTAGCTTTCGTAAAATGTAAAGGTACCTGCGACAAGACAAACGTAAAGTACAATTACTATGGAATTACCGATTGTTCCATGGTAACCGTAGCACCGGGTTCCGGCGAGAAGGCTTGTGCTTACGGCTGTATGGGCTATGGCTCCTGCGTGAAGGCATGTCAGTTTGACGCAATCCATGTAGTAGACGGTGTTGCAGTCGTTGACAAAGAGAAGTGCGTAGCCTGCGGCAAGTGCGTAGCTACCTGCCCGAAGGGCTTGATCGAGCTTGTTCCTTACAAGGCAGAGCATCTTGTACAGTGCTCTTCCCACGACAAGGGACCGGCTGTCAAGAAAGTCTGCACCGCTGGCTGTATCGGATGTACCCTGTGCACCAAGCAGTGTGAGTTCGATGCTATTCATATGGAGAATAATGTGGCAGTCATCGATTACGAGAAGTGCACCAACTGCGGCAAGTGCGCAGCAAAGTGCCCGGCAAAGGTAATCCAGTAAGCTGCGGCGAATAGGTAACATGAATTCATGGAAGCTGTTTTCATTGCATAGTATGCAGTGAAAACAGCTTTTTTTTATTAGAAAAAGTTTGATGGCTTATCAGAATTTTGCGAAAATGAATAGCAAATAATAAGAATAAGTGATAGAATATAATTATCGTTTTAAAGTTGCAAAACTTTTTATTAAAAGGAGGGATTTTATGAATTTGGAGAAGCTATTTCATCTCAAGGAGAACCACACAGATGTCAGGACGGAAGTAATGGCCGGTATAACCACATTTATGACCATGGCCTATATCCTGGCCGTTAACCCGAGCATCCTAAGCGCGTCCGGCATGGACAGTGGCGCGGTGTTCACGGCAACCGCCCTTGCGTCTGCGATCGCAACTCTGCTTATGGCAGCACTTTCCAACTATCCGTTCGTACTGGCACCCGGCATGGGACTGAATGCCTATTTTGCCTATACGGTTGTTCTTTCCATGGGATACACCTGGGAGATGGCACTGGCAGCCGTATTTGTGGAAGGTATCATCTTCCTGGCTCTGTCCCTGACCAACGTGCGTGAGCAGATCTTCAACTCTATTCCGATGAACTTAAAGTATGCGGTATCCGCAGGTATCGGCCTGTTTATCGCGTTCATTGGTCTGCAGAATGCCCACATTGTAGTGGACAGCGCGACTCTGGTTGGAATGTACTCCTTCAAGGCATCCGTTGCAAACGGTATGTTCTCCAGCGAAGGCATCACCGTGCTGCTGGCACTCATCGGTGTTCTGATCACCGGCGTACTTTTAGTAAAAGGCGTAAAGGGCAACATTCTCTGGGGCATCCTGATCACCTGGGCACTTGGTATTGTATGCCAGCTGACCGGACTGTACCAGATCAATCCTGAGGCCGGATTCTACAGCCTGCTTCCGGATTTCTCCAACGGAATTTCCATTCCGAGCCTGGCACCGACCTTCATGAAGATGGACTTCAGCCGTGTGGCTTCCCTGGATTTCCTGGTAGTCATGTTCGCGTTCCTGTTCGTAGATATGTTTGATACCCTGGGAACCCTCATCGGCGTGGCATCCAAGGCCAACATGCTGGATGCGCAGGGGCATCTGCCGCGTATCCGCGGTGCGCTGCTTTCCGACTCTGTTGGTACCGCAGTCGGCGCTGTTCTTGGTACTTCCACCACTACTACTTTCGTTGAGAGTGCGTCTGGCGTGGCAGAGGGCGGAAGAACCGGTTTAACCGCAGTGGTAGCAGCAATTCTGTTCGCTCTGTCCCTGTTCCTGTCCCCAATCTTCCTGGCTATCCCGTCCTTTGCAACGGCACCGGCCCTGATCGTGGTAGGATTTTTGATGCTGACCTCTATCCTTAAGGTAAACTTCGAGGATTATACCGAGGCAATCCCGGCTTATGTGGCAGTGATCGCAATGCCGTTTATGTACAGCATCTCTGAGGGAATCGCAATGGGAATCATCTCCTATGTCGTGATTAACCTGGTAACCGAAAAGGCAAAAGAAAAGCATATTACGCCGCTGATGTATGTGCTGGCGGTGCTGTTTGTACTCAAGTATATTCTGCTGTAAAAATTTGAGTTACAAAGCTAAATAAAGGTCCGGAAGTGAAAGAGACCGCCTTCCTCTATTTTCACATATCGTTGTTTGCTTGCTCTCGCTAACACGCGTTCGCCTGTGTCGGATTAACATCCGCCACATTCGGACGTGTGTGCTCAAGATGCAAACACCTGATATGCTGAAAATCCCGGAAAGCGATCTCATTCACTTCCTGCTGTATTGGCTTCGCTACAAAAAATAATAGCTACAGGCTATATTAACTCTGCCATAAAAAAACGCAGCCAGAACGCTACTATCGTATAAAAGCCAGATTACAGGCTTTCGTCAGCAACGTTCTGGCTGCGTTTATTATCGTAGAATAACCAATACAGCAGAAGGTTCTGTATGGTCTGACTGAAACTTCGGACCTTATGTGGTTATGTCTCAATATTGCAATATGCTGAATGATGTTGTTTTTTGCCATCACTCTTGTGGTTTTAAGTTGTTTTGAAAATTATATAATGTTGCAGGTTTTAGTCGTTCAGTTTTCAGTTCTCCAGAAGCTTTAACTCAATTTTAGTCCCATTCGGAAGGGAAAACCAGTGGTCATTGATTGTTGTGGTTGGATATGCCTTAATCTTTTCCATAGTTTCCTCTACAGAGTCTACGGCGATGGAAATGTGGTCGTAGCCATTCTGACCGTCTGGCTTGACGGTTTCCACCTCGCAGAGCTGGATTCCTTCCTTATACCAGCATTTGCGGGCCGGTTTCTCGCCGATTTCTCTCCACATATGCATCTCAAATACATCTTCAAAAAATTTCTGGGTGTCCTCATAAGAAGTGGTGCGGATCGCCGCATGATCGATTTTTGCCATAATTCAGAATCTCCTGTTTTTTTCTTTAACAATAGCGTATTTCATGGAAAAAGGCAAATATAAATTCCCATATGATTCCTATTTAGACTTTGTTATAATATAACGAGTACAAGAGAGCCAGAAGCGTGCTTGTACGGTTATGGCAAACGACGAGGCAATCGAGTGACAACGTCACGGGAACGAGAATTCTGTTTGGGAGAAAAGATGGTGGAACGGGAAATAAATTGGGAGTGGACAGACAGCGCGGTGGAGATGATCCCTTTTGGTCTGCTGACTGGTTTTTATGGTAAAAAGGAAATCCGTATCACAAAGCTGGCAGAGGAGGGCTTTTGCTTTCGAAGTGCGGAGAAGTTTTGCGGTTTGGAGAAGTCATTCCGTTTTTGTTTTTATGATTTGAGGCAGAGCCGGTATCGGGAAATTCCGGTGATCCCTGTTGCCTGGCGGACAGAGCAGAAAACAGAATTTTTCACCAGCTATGCGGTGGCAGTACAGCAGGAAGACTACCGGAAAGCGGTGCGTGCGCTGTTTTGCCAGTATGACCGTTATATCCGTCTGAAGCTGGAGGAGGATGACAGTGATCTGGCAGAGCAGATGACCGGGTATCCGGCAAAAGAGGATGATCTGTTTGCGGATTCTTTTCAGGAACAGATGGTGGAATGGTTTGGAACGGAATGTATGGAGCGGGAAGAAATAAAACAGGAGAGGGTGAAGCAAGCCGGGAAAGATTCAGAAATTTTGCAGTCAGACGCAAATCGAACAGAACCGGAGCTGGCGCTGGAACTGGATCATCCGCGGGCATACACACTGTTTTTACAGAAGAGTGGAGAAGAATTTCTGGAAGACTATCAGGAACGTTATCCGGTTTTTCGGGACTGGCTTCAGGGCAGGAATGTGAATCGGTTTTATATTGGGAATGCCTTCTGCCACCTGCTTTTTCCGGAAACAGAACAGCTTTTTGCGTTGCTTGAAAAGGCAGAAAAGGAGTTGCTGCAGGTCACTTTTACCTTTTCTTATGTGCGGGAATATCAGCTGGTACAGACGGAGAAACTGTTGGAAAAACTGAGTCAGTGGTGCCGGAAAGAGAACAGAAAACTGGAAATTGAGGTCAATGACTGGGCAATGGCAGACATGCTGAAAAGTGATTTTCCGGAGCTGATCCCATGCTATGGAAGATTGTTAAACAAGCGGAAAAAAGATCCGCGTATGGCATATAAAAAGGGCAATGTAAAGCTTTTGCAGGAAAACAATCTCAATGCGAAGTTTTACCTGGAGTATCTGGAGCAGGAATTTGGTATCCGGTGTTTTGAGTGGGAAAGCTGCGGCTATGCGCAGAAATTCCCGGAACCGGCTGCCGGCCGGAGTGTGGAACATCATCTGCATCTGCCGTTTTACCAGATGAATACCTCGCAATACTGCACGTTGTATGCGGGGAGTGTGTTCGGGGACCGGGGCAGGCAGCAGCTTGTGACCGGCTGCGACCGGAGATGTGAATGGCAGACCTATCTGTATCCGCGCCATCTGGATATGGTGGGGCGTTATAATTCTTTGTTTGGAAAGGATCCTGAGATTCTCATGCGCACCGGGATCGCACCATATGATGCAGAAAAGACAAAGGAATTTTGCAGGGAAAATCAAGTAAAAAGGCTGGTGCTACCATGTTGGATGTAAGAATGAAAATTGTAGCGGGTCTTGGCTCTGTGGATGAATATATCCGTTTTTGCAAAGCAGGTGCAGATGAATTTTTTGCAGGGTATGTGCCTTATGAATGGAATAAAAAATATGGGACAGTCCTGCCTTTGAATCGACGGGAGGTTTTTTGCAGCAATGTACAGCTTGGCTCCCTTTCTGAGCTGGAAATCCTGGCAGGAATGATCCGAAAATATGACAAACCTGTGCATCTGACCTTCAATGCATTGTATTATATTCCGGAGCAGTACCCGGAAATCGCAGATATCATCCGCAGATGCATGAGCCTGGGATTTACCAGCTTTATTCTGGCAGATCCGGCATTGATGGAGTATCTGAATGAGCAGAAAATAATCTGTGAGATTCACCTGAGCGGTGAAATCGGTGAGGTGAACAGCCGAATGCTTTCTGTCTTTCGAAAGTATCCGGTTCAGCGCCTGATCTTTCACCGGAAGAATAGTTTTTCTGATATGGAAAGTGTGGTAAAGCATGGAAAGAATCCAGGAGATAAGGCGGGAAAACGCGAGAGGGTGATAACCGAATATGAAGCCTTTGTGATGAATGAGCTCTGTCATTTCAGCGGTGCATTCTGCAATTCCCTTCATTGTGATGAGCTTGGATATCTGTGTCGGGTGCCCTATCGTCTGGGACAGGAGGCGGATTGCCCTGGAAAACAGAAACGGTTTACCGAAGAGATTCCGGAGCGGCTGCCCTACGATGAGGAGGGCTATCTCTGCGGCGCCACCGGCTGCGGCCTATGCGCCCTGTATCAGCTTCAGAGGGCAGGGATTACCCATTTAAAATTAGTTGGCCGTGGAAATTATACGGATTTCATGGAGCGCGATATCAGAAATCTGCGAAAAGCCCTGAAAATTCTGGAGCAGTGTGATTCAGAAGAAATGTATCAGAAAATAATGAAGCAGACCCTGTTTTCAAAAGGATGCAGCGGAAACTGTTATTACCGGGAGAGCATGGCTCACAGATAAAATTCTATCTCTTTGGCGTTAGGCACATTGTGAAAGCGATGTCAAGTCTTGAATGAGAATAATCTCTGCTATATAATGAGAATCCAATAAGAATAATATGCAGAAACTGGAAATCAAACTGCAAATCTAATGAACAGGTGAGGAATATGAACAGGAAGAATTTTGAAACAGTATTAGAACAGTACATGGGACGTCTGGCCGGACTTGAGCAGGCAGATGACAGTGATCAGGTCTACAAATGGCGTGCTGTGGGCTGCTTTAAGCGGTTTTGGAATCTGGATGCGGCAGACTTTGCCGGTATGTTTGAAAAAGCCATGCGGGAGGCCGGCAATCTTCTGGATGATGCTGCCATGCAGCCGGTAGCAGGACTTCGGATGCTTCTTGCCCGGGAAGCTGAGGTTGAATATGTGCGTGAGTGCTTCCGTTTTTTATTCAGTGATGACGGCAGTGATCTTCAGAAACGCCAGGACCGTGCAGAGTTCTTTGCAGACAAGATCAATGAACGGGTTCGTTACTACGAGCGCGGAACGAAAAAATATTTACAGACCCGGGATCATGTGATCTATTACCTGAATCTGTGGAAGCCGGAGGAAAACTATATATTTGACGCAGTTTCCGCTGCAGGCTGGGCTGCCTGTGCTGAGTATGACGGTGATTTCAGCAGCAAGAATTTCTCGCTGGCCAGCTATTACCAGATGTGTGATGAGCTTCTCGACGCGATTCGTGAGAATGAGGAGCTGACCGGTCTTTACAGTGGGCTGTTTGAAGAAGAGCTGGATGGTTACGAGGATCAGCTTCATATTCTGGTTTACGATATCATGGACTGCGCAAGCCTGTATCGTTATTATGCAGGTATGGATATCCGTAAGATCCCATCCCGGGAGCGTACAAAGACAGCAGAAGCCAAGGCTGCTCAGGAGAAGCTGGCCCAGGAGATCGCATTAAAGGAGAAGCGCCTGAAAGAATTGCAGGACAAGCCGGTCAGTCTGCCGGATGTTGTGGGAAAGCAGGTACGCCATAAGACTTATGGTGTCGGTGTAGTCCAGTCAAATGATAACGGAACCCTGCTGGTGCATTTTGAAAAAGCGGATAAGAAATTCAAATATCCGTCGGTATTTACCCAGGGCTTTCTGAGCTTTGCAGGTGAGGAGACCCAGACCGGAGAGATGGCAGAATTTGAGGCAGATCAAAAGAAAAAAGCTGCTTTGGAAAAAGAAATCACACAGCTGAAAAAATCACTGAAAAGTATTACGGTATAGAGTATGTGACAGAAAAACAAGGGCAGGTACCTGGAAAAATCAGGTGCCTGCCCTTTTGCGCTTATAGCAGTCCCAGGGCCAGCCGATCAGGCAGATCAGACCGAATGTGGCTGCAGTCAGGGCGAAGGTGGAAAGCCGGGTCGGCATCCATTCCATTGGTTTTAATTCCACGCCGGTGGTGCGAAGAATGAGCTCTACAAAGAAGTACAGGGCAAAGCTTTGAATGGAAAAAAGAAGCATGGAGCGGCGGCCGCAAAACTGCCAGAAACGGGAAAATGCACTGTTTGATATAGCCGGAAGTGAAGCCAGCTTTGCAGTAAGAAGCAGCGCGAAAATACCGGAAAAGGCAGCACCAAAATAGTAAGGCGGTGCGGTGTAACGACAGTCGCATAAGTTTACATATTCGCTGAGCTTCGGGCCGAAAAAGAAGCTTAAGACCACGAAAAACGGGATCAGAAATCCGGTGTATGGCATCATCTTTTCCAGAAGTTTTGTCCGGTTTGTATAGTATCCGGCAATCAGAAATACAGCTGCACAAAGGGCAGAATCCAGTTTCCATGGAAGCCGTTCCATGACCGGGATCAGAGGATCTGCAAGGCGGATGCAGGTTCCGGCCAGCATCAGGGCAGTCAGGGCATAACAGCGGGTGACGATATGTTTCTGATCAAAAATACGCAGCCAGACCAGTGTATAAAGACCAGCGAAAAACAGTGCCGGCAAAAACCACAGCTGGCCGGTGTAGATCTGTTGGGGCTGCCCATAATAGAAAATCCATTTCAGAATGTGCTTCCATCCGTATTCGCTGATAGCCTGATGATAATAGGGCCGGATGGTGCAGACAGCCAACGCAGTCAGGGTGATCGCAAAATAGGGAAGGATGAGTGTCCGCCCTCTCTTTTTTATGTAATCCAGACAGGATGGATATTTTTCCGGACGGAAGGTCATGCCGGAGAGAAAGAAAAAGGCTGGCATGTGGAATGCGTAAATCCACCGGAATATGGTGTGGTGCATGGTCACAACGTGGCCCAGCACCACCAGAAACAGGGCGAAGCCCTTGGCAATATCAATGTCACTTCTTCGATTCATACTCATTGGTAAATCCCCTTATGTTTACTCATGTGATGCAGGACGCGCGCAGCTGTCCCGTTCGATCAGCTGATGTGGTACCAGGATCTTGGTGGCAGGAAGCCCCGGATTTTCAATATGGCTGATCATCTGTGCGGCGGCTTCCATGCCAAGCTGGCAGGAGTTGATGTCGATGGAAGTCAGCTGGGGGGAGGTGAGACGCGCAAACAGTGAATTATTAAAAGAAAGAATGGAAAGATCAGCCGGGATCGAAAGTCCGGTTTCCGTGCAGATGCGTTCCAGGGTCAGTGCAAGGATATCATCGCTGACAACAATGGCAGTCGGCCGGCTGGCAGACCGGAGCAGCGCATGTACCGGTGTGTCTTCCCCGGCAGTAATGGAGGGGAGCTCTACGCAGTATTCCGGTTTTGGCACAATGCCATGGCGGGTCAGTGCCAGCTGGTAGCCGTTTCGGCGGTCGGCCGAAAAAACGAGACTGTTATCTACGCCAAGGTAGGCGATTTTCCGGTGTCCGAGCTGATACAGGTATTCGGTCGCCTCATCTCCTGCCAGCAGATTATCATTATCAATGTAAATGGTCTGGTTGGCGTACTGACAGGCTTTCCCGATCAGAACATAGGGGAGTTTTTCACGGTGCAGATATTCGATCACGGGATCATTCTGCCTGGAATAGAGCAGGATAAAGCCGTCTGCCTGCCCGATGCGGGACATGGACCGGACAGCATCCAACACTTCATCCTCATCCTGACCGGTTACGATGGTGCTGATATAATGCTGATGGTTGCAGACCTGGCTGATGCCGCGGATCGCTTCCAGATAAAAGGAGTTTTCATAGACCTCACGGGCAGATACCGGAAGGATAATGCCGATGGTGCGTGTGTTTCGGGAGGCCAGATTGCTGGCCTGGAAATTTGGTTCATAGCCCAGCTCCTTCATGGCATTTCTTACTTTGCGTTTTGTTTCTTCGCTGATGGAAGGACTGTTTTTACAGGTGCGGGAAACCGTAGAGGCAGATACACCAGCCAGTGCGGCTACATCCTTGATTGTCACGGACATGATTCCAGCTTCCTTTCTACTTTTATAAAATATGGAACCGGATGGTTCGTCTGTTTTTTCTTAATTTTACGGGATTGCGGAAAAAAAGTCAATGTCAGTGCGCGAATTCATGCAAAAATTGCATAGAATTTTGCTTTAGGATGCATGGACAATACGCACAAAAACGGCGCTGAAAAGTTGTGAAAAGTGGAGAAAGCACGCCAAAAACAAAAAATAGATTGCAATCATTGTGCAAAACAATTATAGTTAATGCAAACGGTTGCATTAGTTGCGCAAACAATCTTGCAAACAGGACAGCACAGAGCGCAGGACCGGTCAGAAAAAAACATGAGGGGGATATTTTTATGAAGTGCAGCAAGATTCTTTCTCCGATGACAGGAGAGGCTGTGGGACTTGGCGAGGTTCCGGATCCGGTATTTTCCCAGAAAATTGTTGGGGATGGCATGGCAGTGATCCCGTCCGAGGGAAAACTGCTCAGTCCGGTGGACGGCGAGATCGTTTCCGTGGCGGACACAAAGCATGCGTATGGCCTGCGTACGGCAGAAGGCCTGGAGCTTTTGATCCATGTGGGTCTGGAGACGGTACATTTAAATGGGGAATGCTTTCAGGTTTTTGTAAAGCCAGGTGACAAGGTCAAGGCCGGGGACCTTCTGGCTGAGGTGGATCTGGCTTATTTAAAGGAACGCGAGATCAATCCGATCACACCGGTTCTGGTATGCGGCGGTTTTCAGGGGCAGCAGTTAAACGCTGCAGCAGGTCCGGTTCAGGCCGGTAAAACGGTACTGATGGAGCTGTCAGAGGTCACAGAGGCGACCGCAGACAACACAGAAAAAGCAGCGGTGGGCGCTGATGGGAAACCGGACAAAAAGCCGCATCTGAATTTTAACTTTGATTTTCTTCAGAAGCTTGGCAAGGTGCTGATGACGGTCATTGCGGTCATGCCGGCAGCAGGTCTTATGATCAGCCTTGGAAAGCTGGTTCAGATGGCGGGAGCAGATATGTCTGTGCTGATGACGGTTGGCAGTACGATGGAGAATATCGGCTGGGCCGTGATCAATAATCTTCATATTCTGTTTGCGGTAGCAATTGGCGGTTCCTGGGCCAAGGAACGGGCAGGCGGCGCGTTCGCGGCAATCATCACCTTTATCCTGATCAACCAGATCACCGGTTCCATTTTCGGGGTGACCTCAGCCATGCTCAGTGATCCGGAGGCCGTGACCCACACATTGTTTGGTCAGGAAATCCTGGTAAATGGATATTTTACCTCTGTGCTTGGCGCTCCGGCTCTGAATATGGGTGTGTTTGTGGGAATCATTTCCGGTTTTGCCGGAGGTGTGATCTATAACCGTTATTATAATTTCCGAAAGCTGCCGGATGCCCTGGCATTCTTTAACGGTAAACGGTTTGTGCCGATGGTCTGCATTGCCTGGTCTGTGATCATTTCCCTGATCCTGGCGCTGGTATGGCCGGTTGTACAGTCCGGAATCAATGCCTTTGGTGTGTGGATCGCGAATTCTTCCTCCACATCTCCGATCCTGGCACCATTCATCTACGGAACGCTGGAGCGTCTGCTGCTGCCATTTGGTCTGCATCATATGCTGACCATTCCGATGAACTATACCTCCTTTGGCGGCACCTACACCATTGCTACCGGTGTGAACGCAGGAAGCCAGGTATTTGGCCAGGATCCGCTGTGGCTGGCATGGGCAACAGACCTGATCAACTTTAAGAATGCGGGCGATATGGATGCCTACACGCAGCTTCTTACCACGGTAACACCGGCCCGGTTCAAGGTAGGCCAGATGATCGGAGCTACAGGACTGCTGCTTGGTATCGCTCTGGCCATGTACCGTCGTGTTGATGCCGACAAGCGTCAGAATTACCGTTCCATGTTTGTTTCTACTGTTCTGGCCGTGTTCCTGACCGGTGTAACGGAACCGCTGGAGTTTATGTTTATGTTCTGCGCACTGCCGCTCTACGTGGTTTACGCCGTACTGCAGGGCTGTGCCTTTGCCATGGCCGGTGTGATCCACCTGCGTCTCCATTCCTTTGGAAACCTGGAATTCATCACCCGTATTCCGATGTCTTTAAAAGCAGGTCTGGGTGGCGATCTCATTAACTTTGTGATCTGCGTGGTGGTATTTTTCATAATCGGCTATGTGGTTGCGTATGCCATGATCGGAAAATTCCGTTTTGCAACTCCGGGACGCCTTGGCAATTATACTGATGAGACAGCGCCGGAGGATGGAGCACAGACGACAGACCACAGTGCAGCAGGCAGGAATGGAAACAGCCAGGCAGAACGCATCATCGCGTTGCTTGGGGGAAGAGAGAATATTGTGCTGGTAGATGCCTGCATGACACGCCTTCGCGTTACGGTTAAAGATATTTCCAAAGTGGCAGAGCTTCCGGAGTGGAAGTCAGAAGGGGCGCTGGGACTGATCAAAAAAGATCAGGGAATCCAGGCTGTTTACGGACCGAAGGCTGATGTACTGAAATCCGATATCAACGATATCCTGTAATAAAACAGCTGCAGACGATCCATGGAAATCCTGTGCGGCAGAAAAAAGGGGACAGAACATGAAACTGATCACATTGAATACACATAGTCTCATTGAGGAACATTACGAGGAAAAACTGCATGCATTTGCAGAGATGGTCCGGAAAGAAAAACCGGATATTCTGGCCCTGCAGGAGGTAAATCAGCTGGCTTGTGAGGAAATCTGGCCGGATGAGGAGCTGCCGGGATTTGTGCGCTGTCGTGGCTTTTTGCTTCCTGTGCGGAGAGGAAATCATGCGGGAAGGCTTGCAGAGCTTTTAAAGGATTCCGGGCTTTCCTATTCCTGGACCTGGATCTCGGCAAAGCTGGGCTATGACCGTTACGATGAAGGCATGGCTGTCTTCAGCTTATCGCCCATCGCGGATACGGACCAGCTTCAGATCAGCCGTTCCTCTGACTATCATTACTGGAAGACCAGAAAGACGCTTGGCATCTCTACGGAGGCAGATCCGGATATCTGGTTTTACACCGTTCATATGGGATGGTGGGATGATGTAGAAGATCCGTTCACAGGACAGTGGGAACAGCTAAACCGCTGCCTGCTGGAAAAGGGCAGGCTGGAACGCGGGAAAAATGTCTGGCTTCTGGGAGATTTTAATAGCCCGTCCGCGGTGTCCGGTGAGGGATATGACTGCATCAGAAAGACCGGATGGCTGGACAGCTATTTACTGGCAGAAAAGAAGGATGACGGCGCGACCGTGGATCATGTGATCGATGGCTGGAGAGATAAGATGACAGAGGGGGAGAGCTGCCGTCTGGATTATATTTTCAGCCGGAATCCGGTCCGGATCCGTTCCAGCAGAGTGATCTGCAACGGAACGCTGTATCCGGTGGTATCCGATCATTTTGGTGTTATGATAAAACAATAAGGGAGTATTGAACATATGAACAGATCAGCAGGAATTTTACTGCCGCTCAGCAGTCTGCCGTCCAAATACGGCATCGGATGTTTTTCGAAAAGTGCTTATGAATTTGTGGACTGGCTGAAGGAGGCCGGACAGAGCTACTGGCAGATCCTTCCGCTGGGACCAACCAGCTACGGAGATTCTCCGTATCAGTCTTTCTCAACGTTTGCGGGCAATCCCTACTTTATCAGTCTGGAAGCACTGATCGAGGAAGGTGTTCTGACCGAAGAAGAATGCGATGCGGTAGATTTTGGCAGGAAAGAACGGGATATCGACTATGAAAAGCTTTATCTTGGCCGTTATCCGCTGCTTCGGAAAGCCTATGAGCGCAGCTGTATCCACGAAAATCAGGATTACCGGAACTTTGTTGCCGAAAATAACTGGTGGCTTTCGGATTATGCTCTTTTCATGGCAGTCAAGGACCGTTTTGACGGGGCAGCGTGGACCAGGTGGGCGGAGGATATCCGACTGCGCTGGGGCAATGCCATGGATTATTACCGCAGGGAGCTGTACTTCGATATTGAATTCCAGCAGTACCTGCAGTACCAGTTTTACCGCCAGTGGAACCAGCTGAAAACCTATGCCAATGAGCGGGGTATCCAGCTGATCGGAGATATTCCGATCTATGTATCCATGGACAGCGCGGATGCCTGGGCGCATCCGGAGCTGTTTCAGTTAGATAGAGACAATGTGCCCCTTGCGGTAGCCGGCTGTCCGCCGGATGGTTTCTCCGCAGACGGACAGCTCTGGGGAAATCCGCTGTACCGCTGGGACTATCACCGCGAGACCGGATATCAGTGGTGGATCTCAAGACTGGCCCATTGTTTCCGGCTTTACGATGTCGTGCGCATCGATCATTTCCGCGGCTTTGACGAGTATTATTCCATTCCTTACGGTGAAAATTCTGCCGTGAACGGACACTGGGAAAAGGGACCGGGCATTGATTTGTTCCGGAAAGTGGAGCAGGCTCTTGGCTGGAAGCAGGTCATTGCCGAGGATCTTGGGTATGTGACGGATTCGGTGCGCCGTCTGGTGCAGGAAAGCGGTTTTCCGGGCATGAAGGTGCTGGAATTTGCGTTTGATTCCAGGGATTCCGGCTGTGCCAACGACTATCTGCCGCACAACTATACAGAAAATTCCGTAGCCTACACGGGAACTCATGACAATGAGACCCTGGCCGGCTGGTGGAAGAGTATTACTCCGGAAGAACAGAAGATGGTACGGGATTATCTCTGCGACCAGTATACTCCGCAGTCGAAGCTTGGAAAATCCCTGATCGGCCTGATCCTCCGGAGCCGGTCAGCTCTCTGTGTGATCCCGATGCAGGATTATATGGGGCTGGACAACCGGAGCCGGATCAACAAGCCCTCCACGGTGGGAACCAACTGGAAATGGCGTCTGGCAGAGTCTGACCTGACAGAAGGCTTAAAGCAGGAAATCCGCAGCATGACCCTGCGCTATGGCCGGATGAACTGGTCCTGATTCCGTGTGCCGATTCAAGTCGAACGTCCGTGAGACTTGGCGCGTGATTCTGGTCAGCGAAGCTGACATATTCCTAACGGAAAACATTGGTTGAAAAAGAGGGGAAAAGCCTGTATAATTAGGTGCAGACCGTGAAGCAGCAGGAAAGTGGTTCACGGGAAAAGACAGGCGGATCGCAGAAACGACCATGTGAAACCGCAGACAGGAGCATATCATGAGTGAAGGAAAAGACAGACTGCTGGCGCAGATGAAAGATGCAGAGGGTGCAGTATATGTGCTGATATCTGGATTTACAAAGGAACCGTATGTAGAATGTGATAAAGAAACCTACGATGATAAAGTGTTTGTATATATGGAGGAAGAGGCTGCCAAGGCTAAGGCAGAGGCACTGAAGGAAGAGAAGATTCCGGTTGGAGCAGCAAAGATTCTTTCCGGCCATATGCTGTTGTTCTTTACCAACCTTTATACTATGGGAGTCAATGCACTGGAAATCCATTATGAGGATAAGGTTGATCTGATCCAGATTGATGAATTCGCAAAGCGCAGAGAAGATCCGCAGCTGGAAGAAGGTAAGCAGTGGATCGAAAATCCGCAGCTTCATCTGACAGCCCTGTATTTTGCGCAGGAAGTGCGCAGACCGAAAGAGGTTCAGGATGAGAAGCGCATGGCGCAGCTCCAGGAGGAGATGGCAGCTGATTTTATGAAGAGCAGATTTATCTTTGCGCTTCAGCAGGATGGCAAGGGAACTCCGCTGGTTAAGCTGAATACCGGAGACAAATATCAGCTGGTATTCACTGATGCAGTGGAATTCAGCCGGTTCAACCGTAATAAGGCATTTAAGCCGGTCATTGTAGATGCGGCACAGCTGCCGAAGGTACTGGACAGAGAGGCAAAGGGCGTGGTGCTCAACATTATGGGTGTGAACCTTCCGCTTGCGGTAAACCGTCCGGCTCCGGCTCCGCAGGATCCGGCAGCAAGAGCACAGGCAGCCGCAGACCAGGCTATTGCAGCCGCAGCATCCGCAGCTCTTCAGCGGCAGGCAGCAGAAAAGAAAAACAGCGAAGAAGCATAAGGTTTGCTTTTTTACTAAAAACGTAAGAAAACCGTCAGGCGCATACGCTTGACGGTTTTTCTGACTGTCTCTATAATGGGAGTTACGATTGCTGTGAAAACGGATTTTGCCGGCCTGAATGAGGCTGGCGCAATGGAAGATACGCAGAACGTGTGTCAGGAGGATGAAATTATGAAAAAAAGCTGGAGACGGAATGTGAAACGTATGGTGCTTGCCGCAGGCTTTACGCTTGCCCTGTCCTGCACAGCCTATGCAGATGAAACAACCTTTGTGGCCGGAACGTCGGTAAACGGGCTTGGCATCAGCAATATGACGGTAGAGCAGGCCACTCAGCATATTGCAGATTTTTACGCCAGCGATTATAAGCTTACCATAAAGGAAAAGGGAGGAAAAACAGAAGTGATCTCCGGACCGGAGATCGGGTATTCCGTGGGTCTGCCGGAGGGCTGCCTGCAGCAGATCCTGGATCAGCAGAATGCATCCGGACGGATTTCCGGACCGGATGCGGACAATAAGCACCGCGCGGACATGACTGGCAGTTTTGACAGCGCGGCGCTGGATGCAAAGATCGGAAGTCTGAATGCGATTGGCGGAAGCAGTATTGTCACAACGGCAGATGCCTATGTCTCCGGTTATCAGGAAGGCCAGCCCTTTACCATTGTTCCGGAAGTGCGGGGAAATAACGTAGACCGGGAAAAGACCGCGCAGGTTATCCGGGATGCGGCAGCAAGAGGAGAGACTGAGGTGGATCTCGAAGCAGCCGGCTGTTATTACACGCCGTCTGTGACAAAAGATGATGAAACCTTAAAAAATCTTTGCGATACCATGAACCGGTGCCGCGAGATGACGGTTACATACACCTTTGGCGAGCAGAGCGAGGTACTGGATCCTGCAACCATCTGCTCCTGGATCACAGGAAGCGCAGAAGGGCAGATCCAGCTGAATATGGATCAGGTGAATGCCTATGTACAGACTCTGGCATCGAAGTACGATACGGCCGGAACTGCACGTACCTTTCACACCGCTACTGGACGGGATGTCAGCGTGACAGGCCCGTTTGGCTGGAAGATTGACCAGGCAGGAGAGGCGCAGGCCCTTGCAGATGTAATCCGCGCCGCCCAGTCCCAGAGCCGGGAACCTGTCTATGCTTCCAGGGCAGTGGACCGCAGTGCGGCAGAATGGGGCAGTACCTATGTGGAGACAGATCTTACCGCGCAGCATGTCTATATGATAAAGGATGGCGCCGTAGTCTGGGATGCGCCTTGTGTGACCGGAAATGTTTCCAAGAATTACACAACGCCGCCGGGACTTTACAGCCTTACCTACAAGCAGCGTGACCGCATCCTGCGCGGGCAGAAGAAGGCAGACGGCAAGTATGAATATGAAACGCCGGTATCGTACTGGATGCCGTTCAATTGCGGAATCGGTTTTCACGATGCAAACTGGCGCAGTAAGTTTGGCGGAGCAATTTATCAGACCAGCGGAAGCCATGGCTGTGTCAATCTGCCGCCGGCCAAGGCAGCAGCTCTTTATGACCTGGTGTACACAGGAATTCCGGTAATCTGCTATAACTAAGCAGAAACAGCGGCCATCCGGCAGATGAAACGGCCGGATGGCACCAAGTGATATGATAGATAAAAGGAAAAGGAAGGATATGGAAACAGGAAATCAGCGGGAAGGCTATGGCCGCAGCCGCGGAAAGTGGAGCAGAAAGAAGGAGAGAGAAAAACAGAAGGAACAGCAGAGGGAACATCTGGATCTTTTGAATCCGGAAAAGGAAACTCCGGAAAAACAGGAAGAAAAGAACGCCGGCAGAAAAATTGCCGTAGCAGTCGGGGGAACAGTCCTGACGGCGGTTGTGGCTGCTGGCGCTGTTTATGTGGGAATGGGACAGAAATACAAGCGGGTATACTTCCCCAATACTACCATAAACGGTCTGGATGTATCCGGCCTGACCCCGGACGAGGTCAAAAAGCAGATCACGGATGAGACCAGCGGTTATACGATGATACTTCAGGAGCGGGGCGGGGAAAACGAAGCCATCCGGGGCAGCGACATTGATCTGCATCCGGAATTTGATGGAACACTGGAGAAAATCCTGGAGAATCAGAGTCCGCTTGCATGGGGCTTTCATATCGGCCGTTATGTGGATTATACCATTGATACCATGGCGGTTTTTGATGATACAAAGCTTTCGGCAGTGGTTTCCGGGCTGAAGTGTCTGACCCCGGAGCGGGACGTGGCACCACAGAACGCCTACATATCCAACTACATTTCCGGTACAGGATATGAGATCGTCCCGGAGGAGCAGGGGGCAAGTCCGGATCCGCAGCTGCTTTCCGATGCAGTAAAGAATGCAATTTTAAATTTCCAGGAGAATCTTTCCCTGGAGGATGCGCAGGTTTATGAGAAACCGCAGATTACAGCAGAAAGTGAAGCGCTGAACACAGAGCTTGCGGCCTGGAATAAATATGTGCACACCACAGTCACCTATCGCTTTGGAAGCCGGAATGAGGTGCTGGACGGTGAGAAGATCCACACCTGGCTTGTGAGTGACGGACAGGGCGGTGTTTCGCTGGATGAATCGAAAATTGGCGAGTATGTGTCCTGGCTGGGCCAGACCTACAATACGGCCTACAAGCCCAAAAGCCTGAAGACATCCTACGGGCAGCAGACGGTTACCATCAGCAAGAGTGTATACGGATGGAAAATCAACCAGAAGGAAGAAACTGAAGCATTAAAACAACTCCTTCTTTCCTGTGAGAGCCAGGAGCGGGAGCCGGTCTACAGCCAGACAGCAGCTGTGCATGATGGAAATGATTACGGAAATACCTATGTGGAGATCAATCTGACAGCCCAGCATTTGTTTTTTTATAAGGAAGGAAAGCTTGTGGTAGAGTCAGATTTTGTGTCCGGCAATGAGTCCCGGGGATGGAGTACTCCTGCAGGAGCATATCCGCTGACCTATAAGCAGCGCAACGCTACCTTAAAGGGGCAAAACTACGCGACACCGGTTTCTTACTGGATGCCATTTAACGGCGGCATTGGTATGCATGATGCCTACTGGCGTTCCAGCTTTGGCGGAAAAATTTACAAAACCAATGGTTCTCATGGCTGCATCAATCTGCCGCCGGCAGTGGCAAAAACGGTTTATGAGAATATTTCTGCCGGTATGCCGGTGCTCTGCTATCATCTGCAGGGCTCTGAAAGCGGTACAACCAGCACCACAGCCCAGAATGGCGGCGCGTCAGCAGCTGAGACGAAGCCACAGCCGACTCAGCAGGCACAGACGAATACGGAGAGCGGACAGGGAAGCACGCATGAGACTGCGTCCAGTCATCCGGGCAGCACTTCCAAGCCATCTGCGGCAACTCAGCCACATACAGCGGCACAGTCCACTACGGCAGCAGCTCAGCCAACTACAGCAGCTCAGCCGACCACGGCAGCGTCCCAGCCGGCTACAGCGGCATCCTCCGGCAATGGTTCCGCCCAGGCATATCCGGGACAGAACAGCTCAACTCCACCGTCTTCTTCCGGCAGTGCATCTTCCGGCGGTCCGGGTTCCGGATCCGGTGGGACCCAGAGTACTCCGGGTGGTCCCGGCAATACACAGGGAAGTCCATCCGGCCCCGGCGTGAGCAGCGCACCCGGAAGCTCCCAGATGCCGGGCCCGGGAGCTTCATAAAAATAGCATCACGAGTGGATAAGATTAGTCCTTAACAAAATAAAGCAATTGACAAAGACACAGACGGGTTGTATGATAAAACAAGCTTAAAAACCAAGAATATACGTGAAAAAGAAAGCAAAGGAGCCTTCAAACAAGGGGCTTCTTTACTTTTTTGCGGAATGAGGAGGAAACATTATGAAAAAGAATGCAAAGAAACTGATGGCAGCCGCTATGGCAGCCCTGATGGCAGCATCCATGACCGCATGCGGCGGAAGCAAGACTGAGACTACCTCAGCAGCAGACACCACTGCGGCAGATGCGGCAGAGACCACCGCAGCAGGAGCAGCCGAGGCTGCAAAAGACGGCGAGAAGAAGGTTCTGAAGGTAGCTATGGAGTGTGCATATGCACCGTACAACTGGACCCAGCCGGATGATTCCAACGGTGCGGTTCCGATCGCAGACAGCAACGAATACGCTTACGGCTATGATGTTATGATGGCAAAGAAAATCTGTGAGGCGTTAGGTTATGATCTGCAGATCGTCCGTCTTGACTGGGATTCCCTGATTCCGGCACTTCAGTCCGGTCAGGCTGACTGTGTCATTGCAGGCCAGTCCATCACACAGGAGCGTCTTCAGGCTGTAGACTTCTCTGAGCCGTACTACTACGCAACCATCGTTACTCTGGTAAAAAAAGACAGCAACTATGCAGATGCAACCAGCGTTGCAGATCTGGCAGGTGCAACCTGTACCTCCCAGCAGAGCACCATCTGGTATCAGAACTGCCTGCCGCAGATCCCGGATGCAAATATTCTGGCTGCAACCGCAAGCGCACCGGATATGCTCATGTCCTTAAATGCGGGCAAGTGTGATCTGGTCGTAACCGACCAGCCGACCGGTAAGGGTGCACTGGTTGCTTATCCGGATTTCAAAATGCTTGAGTTTGGCGGTGGTGATAAGGACTTCCAGGTCAGCGATGAGGATATCAACATCGGTATTTCCATGAAGAAGGGCAACACAGAGTTAAAAGAAGCCATCGACAGCGTCCTCACCAAGATGACCAAAGATGATTTCTCAGCCATGATGGACGAGGCAATTTCCGTTCAGCCGCTGGCTAACTAATCAAGGTTCTATGTGGGCGCACCGTCAGGCGCGCCTGCTTAAACTACAGTTTTCAGATTTAGAGGAGAAAGTATTATGCCAACAGACTTTTTCGGCCGTGTGATGGTCGTATTCCAGAGATACGGAATGTCTATGCTGCAGGGTGCCGGAGTCAGTCTCCGAATTGCACTGGTTGGTACCATTGTGGGCTGTATCATTGGTTTTGCAGTGGGTATCGTGCAGACGATTCCGGTTGAGGCAAAAGACAACCCGATCAAAAAAGGTGTTTTGTGGGTGATCAAGCTCATTATGAATGCCTACGTGGAATTTTTCCGCGGTACCCCGATGATGGCGCAGGCCATGTTCATTTACTATGGTATGCTTCCGCTTTTAGGCTTAAACTTAAGCATGTGGCAGGCAGCCTACTTCATTCTGTCCATCAATACCGGTGCCTATATGGCTGAGACAGTCCGCGGCGGTATCCTTTCTATTGATCTGGGTCAGACTGAGGGCGCAAAGGCCATCGGCATGACCCATGTACAGACCATGCTTTACGTTATTCTGCCGCAGGCACTCAGAAACATCATGCCGCAGATCGGCAACAACCTGATCATCAACATCAAGGACAGCTGCGTGCTTTCCGTGATCGGTGTGGCAGAGCTGCTTTACAAGACAAAATCCGCAGCAGGCGCCCTGTACATGAACTTTGAGACCTACACCATCACTATGATCGTGTATTTCATCATGACCTTTACCTGCTCCCGTATCCTGCGGTGGCTGGAGAACCGCATGGACGGTTCTGACAACTATGATCTGGCAACCACGGACACCCTGGCACATACCAGCGGCATGTACCGTTATGAAGAGAAAAAGAAGGAGGAAGAGTAACGATGGCAGAGAATCATGTACTGGAAATTCGTCATTTAAGCAAATCCTTCGGCAAGCATGTGGTTCTGCGTGATATTGACTTTACAGTAGACACAGGCGATGTAACCTGTATCATCGGTGCGTCAGGCTCCGGCAAGTCTACCCTGCTGCGCTGCGTCAACATGCTGGAGACTCCGACCACCGGAGAAATTCTTTATCATGAGAAGGACATCACTGATAAGGGTGTGAATGTCCCAGCATACCGCTCTAAGGTGGGCATGGTGTTCCAGAGCTTCAACCTGTTTAATAACCTGACCGTTCTGGAAAACTGCATGATCGGCCAGACCAAGGTGTTAAAGCGTTCCAAGGAGGAAGCAAAGAAAAATGCCATGAAATATCTGGAAAAGGTAGGCATGGCACCGTACATTAACGCAAAGCCGAAGCAGATCTCCGGCGGACAGAAGCAGCGTGTGGCCATCGCCCGCGCCCTGGCTATGGAGCCGGAGGTGCTGCTGTTCGATGAGCCGACCTCTGCGTTGGATCCGCAGATGGTTGGCGAGGTACTGGCTGTTATGCGCACCCTGGCAAAGGAAGGCATCACCATGATTATCGTGACTCATGAGATGGCCTTTGCCCGCGATGTCTCCAACCATGTGGTATTCATGGCAGACGGAGTCATTGAGGAGGAGGGAACACCGGCAGATATCTTTGGCAATCCGCAGAAGGCAAAGACCAAAGAGTTCTTAAGCAGATTTATTCAGGGCTAAAAAGGTCCGGAAGGCGGTCTTATTCACTTCCTGCTGTACTGGCTATGCCAGGATAATAAATAACGCAGTCAGAACGTTACTGACGAAAGCCTGTAATCCGGTTTTTATCTAATCGTAGCGTTCTGGCTGCGTTTTCTTATCTGCCGTTGTTCCTCACAACTCTGCTGTTTTTTTAAAATAAATTTTCTTTTGCTGCAACATTTCTCATGCCTCATCTGTATATAGGATAGAACGGCATAAAAAGTAAAAACAGCCGTGAAAAATTCAGAATGCAGAGGAGAATAAGATTATGCTGAGAAAGATGAACAATCGTGTGTGTGGAGTGATGTTGGCGGCCATGATGGCAGCGGCAGTTTCCGCGACAGCCTGTGGAGGGCAGGGCAGCACTGGAAAGACAGTGACGGCACAGCATCCCGAAGATTTTGTGGGTATGCCGAATCCGTTTACAGACAATGCTACGTTGGAAGAAGCAGAGGAATATGCCGGCTTTTCTCCCATGGCAGAACTTTCCCAGGTACTCGGCTTTTCCGTCCCGGAGGTAAAAAACATTCCATTTGAAGTGACCAGCACCGTGTATACAAATGGCTGGAATGAATTCGCCCAGGTGGAATACCAGGGGAAAAGCCAGGATGAAGCAGTGCTGTTTCGCAAAGCCAGAGGAACGGATGATATTTCCGGTGACTACAATACTTATTCGGATGTAAAGGAAGTTACCGTAAAGGAAGTGTCTGTGACATTAAAAGGCGATGACGGGCAGTATAAGCTGGCTATCTGGCAGCAGGACGGATTTGCATATTCACTGAATTATGAACCGGGTGGAAGTCAGGCTGTGTTTGTAGAGATGATCCAGAGTGTTCAGTAAATTTTTGTAGACACATGGTTGACACCATATATGACACCACATATAATGAGTGTAGGAGGTATTGAAAATGTCAAAGTGGGATAAACTGATAGCGCGGATATGCACTTTGTCAAAAGACCTCCGATTTGACGAATTGCGGAAGGTATTGGAGAGTTATGGATATGAAATGTATGCCCCAAGGAGCGGAAGCAGTCATTACACATTCAGAAAAGCAGGCTGTATGCCAATTACGATACCGAAGCATGAACCAATCAAGAAAGTATATGTAGAAATGGTAAGGCAGATTGTAGAAAGTGAGGCGAAGAATGATGAAGACGCTGAATGATTATATGGCTATGTCTTATCGCATGGAAATTGTAGAAGATAAAGACGAAGGTGGATTTGTAGTTTCTTATCCAGACTTGCCAGGATGTATTACATGTGGCGAAACGGTAGAACAGGCGGTTGCAAATGCTCAGGATGCCAAAAAAGCATGGCTTGAGGCGGCCTTGGAAGATGGAGCTGAGATTCATGAGCCAGATAGTCTTGAAGGTTATTCGGGACAGTTTAAATTAAGGATTCCGCGCAGTCTGCACAGGTCACTGGCAGAACATTCTCAGAGAGAGGGAATCAGTATGAATCAGTATTGTGTGTACCTGCTATCAAAAAATGATGCAGTATTTTCAAAATAAAAGTATCAAACAAGGCACATGGAAGTCTGACAGAAGATTTCTGTATGCCTTGTTTGCGTTTTATTGTATTTATGTTTGCGCCAGCTTCCCGGACACCACATCCACCATCCACACCAGCAGGATCAGTCCCAGAAGGATTGCTCCGGCCCTTGACCAGTCATATTTGTTCATGGCAAAGATCAGCGGGGCACCGATGCCGCCGGCACCCACCAGGCCCAGCACCGATGCTTCGCGGATATTGACATCAAAACGGTAAAGAACGGCGGAACCAAATGCAGGAGCAATCTGCGGAAGCACGGCATGGCGGATGGCCGCCAGAGGGGAAACACCCATGGCGATGAGTGCCCGGTACGGACCAGGATCCAGCATATCCAGACATTCGGTGAAGCGTTTGGTCAGAAGTCCGATGCTACACATGGCCAGGGTCAGCACTCCGGTGAAGGCACCGGGACCGGATACCCGGATGAAGATCAGCCCGTAGATCAGAAACGGGATGGAGCGGATGGCAATCACCAGCAGGCGGAAAACTGCGCATACCGGAGCCGGGACAAACCGGCGGGTGCCGCAAAAAGCAAACGGAACAGCCAGGAGCGCACCAATTCCGGTTCCCACAATGGAAATGCAGACGGTCTCAAATAACAGGTAAAAGAGGCCGTCTTTTTTAGTGGAAAAGAAAAATGTCCAATCGGCCTGCAAGAGACCGCTCACCATGCTTTTTAAGGTACCGGGGCTGGTGTGGGAAAAGTCCGGCGGTGTCTGGAGTGCGAGACAGACACAAAATATCAGGAGTGTTCCTAAGCCAAGCAGCAGGAGATGCTGTTTTCGTTTAGGACCGGATGTGATTTCTGTCAGGAATTCTCTTCGTATCAGCGCAGACAGATAACGGCTGATGGCTTCAATGACACAGACCGTCAGAAACAAAACCAGAAGGATGGCACCGACCTTCTGAAATTCCCGCCAGGAAATCTTTTCATTCAGGATCAGGCCGATGCCGCCAGCACCGACATAACCCAGGATGGAGCTCTGCCGTACGTTAGTCTCCAGCAGATACAGGGAATTGGTCAGATAGGAGGGCAGAATTTCCGGCAGGACCGCATGGATAAAGGCCGGAAACGAGGCACAGCCCATGGAGCGGAGTGACCGGTAGGCAGCGGTGCATGCTGCGTCTGCATCTTCGTAGGTTAGCTTTGTCATGATGGCAAAGGTGTAAAGGGTAATGGCGAAGGTGCCCGCAAAGGTGCCAAGCCCGAATAAAAAGGTGGCAAGCAGCGCCAGTACAAGAGCCGGGAAGGAGCGCAGCACCTGGATCACAAGACGGATCAGGCGGCGCAAAGCGGTTGGAAACTGAAGAGAAACCGCACCGAAAGGAGCTGTCAGAAGTCCCAGAACTGATCCGAGAATGGTTCCGCAGACAGACATCTGCAGGGTGTAAAAAAGTGGTGTCAGGACCTTGGGAAGATAGGAAAGATCCGGCCGGATCATGTCGGAAACCAGGTCAGAAAGATGGTTTTTCCGCGCAAAAAAAAGCGCCGGCTCGCAGCCGGTGAAGGCTGCAGCGGCGAAGAAAACAGCCAGAAGGAGGAGCCAGCCGGACAGACGATATGCAGTTTTTCGATTGTGCCGTGTGGTCTGAAGCATAGAATAAACCCTTTGGAACTGCCCTGTGTGTGGAGGCGGTTCCCCTTTCTGAATGTGGTGATTTGCCTGGGAAATCAGGCGTCTTTCTCATAGATGCAATGGATCATAGTCTCATCCAGTTGCTCCGGTTTCCCGTCAAAGGCCACGCTTCCGTCTTTTAACCCGATAATCCGGTCAGAAAACTCCAGGGAAAGCTCCAGATTGTGGCTGTTCATCAGAATGGTGACACCTTCCGTTTCCTGGATTTCTTTTAAAAGCTCTAAAATCTGATGACCGGTGACCGGGTCCAGGGATGCGGCCGGTTCGTCTGCCAGCAGAATTTTTGGATGCCGCATCAGGGCGCGGGCGATGGCCACACGCTGTTTCTGGCCGCCGGACAGTGACTTGACCGGTTCTTCCGCTTTTTCGGAGAGTCCGACCCGGTCCAGAAGTTTTAAGGCTTCTTTGCGGCGCTCATGTCCGTAGAGACCGAACACAGCGGGAAACAGCGCCATATCCGGCAGACAGGCGGTAAGGACATTATTCAGGCAGGTGGAATTTTCTACGAGACAGAAATCCTGGTAGATGGTGCCGATCAAGCGGCGGACCTGCTTTTGCTCCCGTTTTGTCATGGCGGAATAAGCGGTTCCATCAATCAAAAGCGCACCGGATGTTGGTGTATCCATGCCGTTTAAGATGCGAAACAGCGTAGTTTTTCCGGCACCGGACGGGCCGATCACGGATACGAATTCTCCCTGGGACACGGAAAGATTTACGTTTTTCAGGGCTACGGTCCCGCCGGGAAATTGCTTCCCGGAATTCTGTAATGTGAGTTCCATAGAAAATACCTGCCTGTGTTTTGTCCGTGACTGTGCGCAAACAGGACAGCCACGCTTTTCTGTTAGTTGAGAGACTTTAACAGCTCCTGTGCGGCGCGCTCACCATCGTAGTTGGCATCATCGCCCCACTCATAGCCAATCTGGCTGAATACACTAAAGATTTCTTTCCCTTCGTCAGTTTCTGCCAGCTCAATAAAGGAATCTCCCAGTGCCTTGCGGAAATCCTCATCCTGCATCAGCTCGGAGTTTTTACTGTAGGCGATCATATCGTTGTAAATCGGTTCGGTAACACCAATGATGCCGGTCTGATTTACCATCTCATCGGTTCCGCCCAGCTTTTCCTTCCAGTCTTTGGCATTTTTGGTACGGATGTGTCCGAAGGAAACCATGACATCAGCCTGTCCGGAGGCAAGGCGTGCCAGGGACGTGGTGTAGGAGTCAGACTGAACGGCATTGTCCAGATCGGCGATGGTTTTTCCGTAACGCTCCTGCAGCCACAGAGACGGATAGATGTAGCCGGACGCGGAGGTTGGTCCCATGACAGCCCAGGTTGCGCTGTTTAAGTCATCCCAGGTCAGCTCTTCACCATTGTTGACCTTTGCGAGCAGCTCCTGGCCTTTTGCACTTGGTCCGGCCAGAATGATGGAGCGGTAGTAGGTGCTCATGGCATCGGTGTTTTCCTCAATGGTACCGTCGTTCCAGCCCTTTGGATCCTCAGAATCCTTGTTGATGGCGTAGCGAAGGGCGGTCAGAAGCACATCACAGTCATCGGAGAACAGCACATAGTTTCCGCCGGAGATGAAGCCGATGTCCGCGCTTCCTGCGCTTAAGGCCTCACCGACGGCGGTGTAGCTGGTGCCAACCGTCATGTCAATGTCAGCTACATCATACCCTTTGGTCAGAAGCTCTTCTTTTAACAGATTCTCTAACGGCTCCGTTGCGGTGGTAATGGTATCCGCGTCAGCGTAAGGGGAAAATGCGATCTTTAAGGAATCCACGGCTTTCGGCTCGGTGGATTCTGTAGATTCAGAAGCTGCGCTCTCAGAGCCGTTTGCGGCAGTTGTCTCTGTGGCAGAAGTTTCAGGAGCGGATGTCTTGGAAGAACATCCGGTGACAAGTCCCAGGCAGAGTGCCAGGGAAAGTGCTGGTACAACAAATTTTTTCATAAAATAATACCTCCAATGGCCCGTTTCGGGCAGAATAAATTTGTGCGCACAGGCGCGATATTCTGCTGAAAGCGTTTCGGATTTGCTTCATCTGCGGGAGAAATCCTGCAAAATGAAAAAGGGCATGCCGCAGCATGCCTGAACGAGACCTTCAGACAGAATGCTGACAGCCCGTATCTGGACAGAGTACGGACAGGGGACGGTCGATCCTTTCTGGGATCCTCTCAGCCCGGAACACGGACTCCCTCGCAATCTGGTTTTCGTCATCGTAATAAATGTTTTTTGTTTCGGTTCATGCAGCGCAAAAACCGTACCGTTCTGATCGTAATGTCAGGGAGCTCCCCCTCACATTGCATTCCGTTAACCGATAAGGATTGTAGCACAGAAAGCAGAAAAAAACAAGGGAAGAACACCCTGGAAAAGCATGCGGACGCGTAACAGAAATGTAAGAAAAGGGTAAGCTTGGTGTTCTTGCGGAGGGGGGAACATTTTATATAATAAAAATAGAAAGAATGGATGTTTAGTCGTACCAGTGAAAATACGGAACTGTTACGAAAAGAGAAAACAGAGGGTGAAAGCGGAAGGAGGCGATTTTATGAAACAGACAAAACACATCTGGTGGACATTTTCTCCCTGGGAGGCAGACGCGCTGCGTCAGTATCTGGAACAGTTGGCCCTGGAGGGCTGGTATCCGGAAAGCATTGGCACAATCGGCATGAAATGCCGCCTGGGTGAACCGGAAAAGCGCCGTTATGCGGCGATGCTGGCACCGAAGACCTCCGTACTGACTGGGGTGGATTCCTGGGACGCCGGAAAATTCCGGGAACGCTGTGAAGCCGCCGGATGGAAGCTTCAGTGCAGTGGTACAAACTGGCAGATTTTTTATACTACGGATGAAACGTTGGAGCTTACAGAGGAAATGAGTGACGCAAACCAGTTTTTGATTCAGAAAGCCCTGGTATTTGGCTGGTCCACCCGTATTTTCTATCCGCTGATTGTGGTACTGGAGTGCTGGCTGGTGTATCAGTACTTTCAGAATCCGGGAAAGCTGTTTACCGATCCCTGGATGCTGTTTTCCATGACCCTTAGTCTGGTGCTTATCTTTTCTTATGGGATTCCCTATGTGCATCTGCTTCGCTGGGTGCGGGACAGTGCGTGCATGTTAAAAGAAGAAGGTCATCTTCCGGTTATGGATTTAAAGAAACGACTGCGAAGCAAAAAACGACTGGTGATCTTGCTTGGAGTGCTGATTTCTGTGTCACTTGCCATTGCATTTTCCCTTTCCATCCGCATGGTTGTCACCACGGTAATATCCAGCCTGATTATCCTGGGAAGCGTATATCTGGTGCTTTACTGGCTCCGGAAGCATGGAAGCGGCGATTCCTGCGAAAACTGGATCGGTTACCTGGTCGGCGTGACTGTGCTCTGCATGATTCTGGTGCCGCTGTCCGGGGCAGTGATCGATCATCTGTGCGGGAACGAGGAGATAAATGAAAACCGGAAACAGACTGCATTTGCCAGTTATCAGAACAATGATATTCAGGTGGACAGGGGTGGAAATCAGGTGGTTGTGACGGTTTACAAAAGCCGCTTCTCCTGGATTATTCAGAAGACAAGAACGTGCTATCCGAAGAATATGTCCAGATGGTGGGATGTGACGGAGTTGGAAGTGCCGGAAGCGTTAAGCGCACTGCCGGACGGTGTGAGCATTTCCTGGTATCGGTACAACATACGCAAAGAGGATGAAAAAGAAAAAACGGAATCGCAGGAAGTGATAACAGCAGACAGGAAAACCGTGGAGGAATTGCAGAAGGAACAGAATGCTGTGCCGGAAGCGGAGGAAGCGCCGGAAATTGTACTGGATGAGCTGATCTTAAGTGATAACAACCGCCTGGTCATTCTGGATTACGGCGGAGGAACCGATGCGTCCAGCGTGGAAGAGGCGCTGTATGGATTTCTGGAACCGCTGCTGAAGCAATAGAACCGAAATTAGATGAATAGAGGGCCAGTGCAGGTGTGAAAATCTGTTCTGGCCTTCTGTTATCATGAATCAACATCTGCAGGAATGCAGATAAAATCCAGATTATCCCGTGCACATTGTCCGGGGGAGATACGGCGGCCGGTTTTGGGACAGAAAAGGTCACGGCCGGGCTCCAGAAAGATCAGATCACCCTTCTGGAAGGTTCCGTCAGTGCAGGATTTGGTGACAAGATAAGGCCTGTCCGGCGTCAGAGAGAGACGCTGGATCGTATCTTTCAAAAGTGCTCCTTTTTTCAGCAGTTCATCCCAGGATAATAGTTTTTTATCAGAAGAATTTGGCTTATCCGAAGTGGATTCGTATTTCATTTGGATGATCTCCCTCAATAATTTTATCCTACTTTATCATACTTTATCCTACTTAACAATATCAAATCCGCCTTCATGCTATAGTACAAAAAAGTTTGCGAACACTGTGAACCGTACAAAAGTGAAGGAGGATAACGGCATGAGACCGCTAAAAGGGAAAGTCAGCATCACGCTGGACAGCGACATCATACAGACGATCAAAGATTACGCAGAAGAAGATGACCGCTCATTCAGCCAGTACATCAATATGGTATTGAAGGAATATATAAGCAGGCGAAGCAGGACTGATGAAACATAGTCTTGCGGGTGCCTGCTTTTTATTATACAACGAAAATACGATATGGCAAGGCGGAAAAACCATATTGCCCATATATAGACAATATAAAAATTTGAGTTACAAAGCTGAATAAAGGTTCGGAAGTGAAAGAGACCGTCTTCCTCTATTTTCACATATCGTTGTTTGCTTGCTCTCGCTAACACGCGTTCGCCTGTGTCGGATTAACATCCGCCACATTCGGACGTGTGTGCTCAAGATGCAAACACCTGATATGTTGAAAATCCCGGAA
>NZ_DBFCCJ010000011.1:0-5290 GCF_048380235.1 Ventrimonas sp.
TTATTAACACTTTTTATGCGTTCTTCTGGAATTTTTCCTGTTCATCCTGTATAATGGAATGTATGATGGCAAAGGAGAAAGGTTATGAATTTACAACAGCTTTATTACTTTCGAAAACTGGCTGAAGTTCAGCATTATACCGAAGCAGCCAAAGCACTTTATATCACGCAGCCGAGCCTGAGCGATTCCATTGCTTCCCTGGAGCATGAACTTTCCGTTTCCTTATTCCAGAAAAAGGGCCGCGGAATCCAGCTTACCAAATACGGTCAGGAATTCTATGAGTACGTGAACCAGGCACTGGGGATCCTGGAACACGGCATTGCCGCCGTAAGGGAAAAATCGGATTCTGTCACCGGCACCATTGACATTGGCTGTATTCCGACGCTTCTTGGCGATTTTCTCCCGAATGCCCTCGATCTTTACCACGAAAAATGCCCGCAGGTAAGCTTCAATATCTTCCATGAAAAATCCATTCCGGTCGCAGAAGGAGTCTCTGCCGGGACCTACGATATCGGTTTATGCTCCATGGTGGAAAACAAAGACGACCTCGTTTTTGTTCCCATCACCTATCAGGAACTTGTGGTGATCGTCCGGAATGACCATCCGCTGGCTGTTCACGATTCCATCGAGCTGACTGCCTTAAAAGGCTATATGCTTTCCACCTACCGCGATACCATTCCCATTGGCAAAACCATCCGCAAAATTCTGAAAGAAAAAGGTGTGGAAGCTGCCTACTCCTACGATGACGAGATTTCCATCGCCGGACGCATCAACCATTCTTCCAAGACGGCCATCGTGGCAGATACCTCGTTTTTAAAGCAGTTTGACAATCTGAAAAAGATCCATTTAACGGATGTTCCCAAAGATACCCGTATGCTCTATCTCGTTTACAGCAAAAAGAATTTTATCACGGCCGCCGTGGAGGCTTTTGCCAACTTCATGGTTGCGCACTGCTTAAACCTGCCTCCGGAATCTTAATTTTCCAGAGCTGTGAAAAAGACCGATATGAAGCTGACTGATCAGCCATACCGGTCTTTTTTCTGTCAATATTTCATGTACTTTTTAGAATACAAATCCCATAGTTGCAAGCACAGCCAAAAGAAGTCCCGCAATAAAGCACGGAAGCGTGGTTCCCAGAAGCACATGCTTGTAGCTGTCTTTAAATCTGCATCCGCAGATAGACATGGTCAGAATCGCTACTGAAGAGTTCGGAAGCTTGTTTAACACCAGAGCCGCCTCCGTCACAATGCGGTGCAGGGCCTGTACATTAATGTCCATATCCACAAAGGCCTGGGCGAAGCTTTCCATAAAGATGGTCTCACCGGAAATGGCCGAGCCGGTCAGTCCGGTCAGCACCGTGGTTCCGAAAAATGCTTTCAGATACATCGGCATATTCAGATTCAGCACAACTGCCTGCAGATTCTGGAACACCGGGGATGCACCCAGCACTCGGGAAAGCCCCATAACCGCACCTACCGTCAGCATGGAATTCAGACCGGAGGTACTGCCGCTCTTAATGGATGCCTTGATTTTTTTGATCCGTTTCAACTGAGTCAGCACGATCAGCAGAATTCCTACTGCCAGAGAAAACAGGATGCTGGTGGAGGTTCCCCAGCTGGAGGTCACAACAACCGCTCCCAGCACCACAAGGAACGGAAGGACAGAAATGCCAAATCCTGGCAACTCCATCTCATCCTCTTCCTTCTCATTTTCCGGATACATGGCCAGCAGTTCTTCCACGCTGTGTTTTTTTCTGCTCTGCTTTTGCGCATAATTGAAATATACAAAATAGCTGATGGCCGCAATGGCTGTAAACAGGAAAGACAGAACCGGGGAAGAGCCCAGTGATGTGTCCAGATAATTGCTTGGAAGCACATTGCAGACATCCAGGGAGAAAGCAAAGCCGTTGGCGCAGGCTCCACCGCCCAGGATCAGAAACGGCAGCACGCGCCGGTCCATTTTGTTCTGCTTTAATAAGTTATCCGCGATCGGATACAGCACAAACACCATGATGTAGCCGTTGATTCCCAGCAGCGTGATGAAGAAGCTGCAGATCAGGATGACGGCTCCCACCATCTTTGCTCCCAGCTTTTCTGTCAGTGTCTTTGCGATCCGGGTCGCAAGCCCGGCTTCCAGAACCAGCTGGCCAAACACACCGCCAAGTCCGAGAATTAAGAACCAGGAAGTCACAAAACTTCCGATTCCTCCAGAATATGTTGTAAGAAAACCATCCCATACATTCAGTCCACTGGTTACCAGAATCACCGCCGCAGTCACGACGGTGGCTGTGATCATGTCAATCCCCCGAATGATCATGTACACCAGCAGTCCGATTGCCAAGATAAACCCGATTGTTGCTATCATGTCGAAACCCCTCCTTTGTAAAATTCAGTCGCGCGCCTCTTTTCGTTATTATATTAACAATTTATGGTAAAGAAAAGACCTACTCCGGTGCTTTTCCCCCTGACTGCCAGTGGGCAGTCATCTTATCCAGCGGCAGCTCCACAAGACCTGCCTCCGCATCATAAAAATATGCTGTAAACCCCCGTTTGCAGCGGAACACACACTCCAGACACGGGTCTTCGTCACAATAACAGAACGCATCTGTGTCAGCCAGGGCAAAGACAACCGGAGAGCGTTTTCCATCTGAAATATATTTCAAATAGCCACCGGTGAAAGTTTTTAAGTAAACCCATTCCGGGTGGCTGCCATAAGGCTTCCGCTTCCAGGAAACCTTCACCGCGTTGTCATTGTAGCCGCCGGTAATCTGGTAATCCGCCTCAATTACCTCTTTCACCTCTTCCGGTCTTCTTGGCTCCAGTTTTTCCGCCGTTTTTCCACAGCAGAATATCTCAAGTCCTTCTGCCTTTTCGGCTCCCGTTACCGGAAACAGTGCTCCACAGGTACTGCAGCGGTAAAACGTTACGTCAGGGCACTGCTCTGCACGGGGCTTTCTGGTGTCGCGGCACCGTCTTGCTCCAAATACCTGTTCCATATCCGTTCTCCTTCCTGCATATGCTTACATTCCTGCATATGCCTGCATTCCTGCTCTGGGTGCTCCAAACTTGCAGCGTTCTGTTTATTCCTGCGCTCCAGTTCTTCCCGCAGCAGATATTTTTTCACCTTTCCACTTCCCGTGTGGGGAATCCGGTCAATCAGCTCCAGGCGCTCTGGCCAGAACCGCTTCGGCACTTTCTTCTCTTTCAAATAGGAAAGTACCTGACAGATAGACAGTTCCTCATACCCGGGCAGCGGCACCGCAAAGGCACATATCCGCTCTCCCAGACGGTCATCCGGCATTCCGATGATGGTATGGTCTCCCATACCCGGACAGCCCTCCAGTGCATCGTTGATCTCGTTGGTATTCAGGTTTTCCCCGCCCCGGACGATCATATCCTTTTTTCGTCCGATAATGCGGATATTGCCCTCCGCGTCCATAACACAGAGATCACCGCTGTGAAACCAGCCATCGTCATCCAGAACACCATCCGTAATATCCCGGGCCTTTAAATATCCGGCAAAAACCGCCGGTCCCCGGGACCATTCCTCACCAGGGGTTCCGAAAGGCACATCCCGGCCATCCTCATCTACAACCCGGACTTCCATTCCATCCACAGCCCACCCGGAAGTTGTTCCGTTTTTCTCCAGCGCTTTCTCTGGTCTCACAAACACATGGGGAACGCTCTCCGTGGAGCCATACACCTCACACAGCAGAATTCCATAGCGGTTGGCCCGCTGTACCAGATATCCCGGCACCGGAGCACCGCCGCACAGATAAAATTTCAGTGTAGGAAGGCCGCCGCCGTTGGCATCCAGCTCCCGCAAAATATCATAAATGAACGGGGTCGCTCCCATGGAATAGGTTACCTTCTCCCGATTCATCAGATCGATAGCCGCACGGCACTGGTACTTCTGCTGCAGCACCACCTTGCCCCCGTAAAGCATCGGCGCGATGATGGCGTGATGAAACCCTGTTGCGTGATGCAGCGGCGCTGGCATGAACATGATATCTTCCTTTGTAAGACCCAGTTCCCGGTTAAAGGCTTCCTCCGCAAAGCGCACATTGTCATGGCTTAAGAGCACGCCCTTGGTGCCGCCGGTCGTCCCTGAGGTACAGAGGATCACCGCGATGTCCTGTCCGTTTTTCGTGTGGACGCACTGTTCCTTCGGAAGCGGCTCATAGGAAGCCAGAATTTCCCGAAGCAGACGGACACTGCTTTTTGCCGGTTTCACGCTGTCAATCAGCACAATATCCTTTAACAGCGGCGTCTGATCGCGGACAGCCAGAATCCGCTCCTCATAATCGGTCTTGTAAAAATAAGTCGGACCGAAATAACAGCGGGACTCGGTTACGTTTAAGCTTCTTGCCAGTTCCTTCTCCTCATAGGACATGGCAATGGGGTGTGCCACAGCTCCGACCTTATAACAGGCAATGGTCAGCATGGCAAACTCACTCCAGATCGGGAACTGGTAGGAAACCACCTCGCCCGGGCGGATTCCAAGCTCCATCAGGTAGGAGGCTACCCGGCCTGCCGCTTCGTCCAGTTCCCGGTAGGTGTAGCGGTAACCACGGTCATCCACCACATATTCCCGGTCCGGGTACTGCGCTGCGGCCCGCTCCCAGCAGTCCAGAAGCGTCTCATTTTTCCAGTACCCCTGCTCTCGATACTGTTTCAGAAGTTCCGGATTGATTTTCCTTTCCTCAAACATAACCTGCCTCCTTCTATCCTTCCGCAGCGCTCCCGCATCCGGTGCATTTCTCTCTATACGCAGAAAGCGCGTTCAAAACGCGCTTTCCCGTGTTGTTTCACCTGTCATGCATGCCCCGGACCAGTCTTTGGCCGGTCCGTTTTCCTGTGGTCTTACGCCTGCTGCTTTGCTTTTAATTCTTTTACCAGAGCCGGAACGATCTCAAAGACATCGCCCACGATTCCGTAATCCGCAACCTCAAAGATCGGTGCGGTCTCATCTTTGTTGATGGCTACGATGGTGCCGGATCCGCTCATGCCCGCTACGTGCTGCACTGCACCGGAAATGGCACATGCAAAGTAGATTTTCGGGGTTACGGTGGAGCCGGTCTGTCCTACCTGCTTACTCTGCGGCATCCAGCCTGCGTCAACCGCTGCTCTGGAGCATCCTACGGTTCCTGCAAGCACATCTGCCAACTCTTTTAAGATACCGAAGTTCTCAGCACTCTTCATGCCGCGGCCGCCGGATACAATGACATCTGCCTCATCGAGACGCATATCGTTGTCCTCACATGCCTTGATGAAATCAAGCACTTTGGTGC
>NZ_DBFCCJ010000012.1:0-28480 GCF_048380235.1 Ventrimonas sp.
GAAAACCCTTGAAAACAAAGGCTTTCGGCGTTGTTCACTGGCGTCCATAAGAGGATTTGAACCTCCGACCCCACGCTTAGGAGGCGTGTGCTCTATCCAGCTGAGCTATATGGACGTGTCTGATATATGATTATAGCCCGACCAAAGTCGAACTGCAATCCCTTATTTAATTTTTTTGAGGTGACCGTTGTAACGCAACCTTAGGAGGCGCTTGTTATATCCATTTAACTATGGGAACAAATGCCGTATTCTCGGGCTTTTTCAGCCTTTTCGGTCACGGCGACCAATTTTATGAACTCAATCACTTTCGTGATGAATCATCTGATATCCATTTAACTATGAGAACATCGTACGCGAAATGTACTTATATAGAATAACAAAAATCTCGCAAAATAGCAAGTCCTACGATTCTGCAAATTTTGCCGTTCCCTGCATCCAGATCTGTCCCTTAAAGCGGCGTCCTACCTTTGGCTCGCCCATCAGATCCTTCTGGGCAATTCCTACATGGAAAAGCATATCGCTGCAGCTGATAGTCAGGTCATAAACCATTTCACCGCTTACCCGGTTTTCCCTGATCTCAATCCCGGTGATCTCACCGATAATAGAATACTGGTCACATTCGATGCCGCAGGGCATGAAGCTGGAGTCCACAATAGAGTACAGATCTTCCTTCATGGCACGTCTGGAAACCTGGGAGTACAGATCAATGTCCTCAATTGTCAGCGTTTCCATGGCATCTTCATCGCCTTTCTTCGCTGCCTCTAACAGGTTATTGCGGTCTCTTGCCGCCACCTTCGCCATCTCAATCTGCTTTCTGGTTTTGTGAAGTGGAAGCAGAACCTTCCCCTCAATAGCCAGACCGGTCAGATTCACAGATTCTGTCGTCCGAGGCATACGCTTTGCCTTGCGCTCACGGTACTCATAACAGTTTCCCAGATAGAAAATCAGAGAGATTCCAACACGGTATTCATCGAGCAATCCCGCGTAAGTCTCTTTTTCCGTATGCCGCTGAATCGAGCAGTCCGTTGTAGAAGAAACATCCGAGGAATTCAGATAAGGATAGTAATATTCGCACTGAAAGGCGCCCTCTTCATCCATCTCACCCATCATGACAATTCCCATACCAGGTGCCACCTCAGCCCGCAGTTCACAGAGATTGGTTTCTTCATCCAACTGGATCCGGCGCCATTTGGCAGATGGGATCAATGATGCCAGAAGCTTTTCGATATCACGCTTTTTTCTATATGTGCTAAAGCCAATGCTTCGCAGAAATTTATGCATATGCTCACCTTCTAAACCGTCTAATTTGAAAGGGCGAAGAAATTCTCCGCCCTTTCTTTACGCCTCATTATACATGATAGCAATGCAGTTTTCAATTATTACATACATAAATTACAGTATTTGAAAATTTCATGTTTTTCACATTTTCCATCCTGCCCAAATTCGCAATTGTTTTTTTATGCATTATGCTATATAGTAAAATCATTATCATACTCTGATGAAAACTGATAAGAGGAGGCACACAATTATGAATCAGCATATCCGCACCATCGCCATTCTGGGCGCAGGCGCAGTAGGTTCCTACCTGGTTATGGGACTTTCCGACAAGTATAAAGAAAATCTCTGGGTCATCGCAGATGGGGAACGAAAAGACCGTCTCGCCAAAAATGGCCTGAATATCAATGACAAAGTCTATTCTCTTCATATAAAAACACCGGCCGAAGCCCATGGTGTGGATCTTCTGTTTGTCTGTACAAAATACACCCAGCTTCGCGATTCTCTGCCGGATATCGAGACCATCACTGATAAACATACCATAGTGGTCAGCCTCCTAAACGGTGTCGACAGTGAGGAGCTCATTGGTCAGCGCATCGGCATGGAGCATATGATTTACTCTCTGATCCGCATTGCCTCCCATCGAATCGGAAATTCCATTCATTTTTCACTTCCAAAAGGCTACAACGGAATCTACATCGGAATCCCGAACCAGCCTGCCTGCCAGGATCCAAGGCTTGCTGCTATTGCGGAGATTTTTGCTGACACACCGGTTACTCTTCATTTAAGTGATGATATCCTGCTAGATATGTGGGATAAATTCGGCTTAAATGTTTCCCGCAATCTGCCTCAGGCCATTCTTGGTGTCGGCATCGGAGTTTATGATGACAGCATCTATGCAGATGCCATTATGCGCAGAATGCGCCATGAGGTTGTCCTGGTAGCCAATGCAAAGGGCATTCCCTTAACAGATGAATTTAAAGCCGCCAAATGGCTTCCGTCCCAGCGCTATTCCACCCTGCAGGATCTTGATGCACACCGACATACCGAGATTGATATGTTTTCCGGTGCCCTGATCCGCATGGGAAAAGAGGTTGGCGTGGAATGCCCTTATAATGAAATGACTTACAATCTGATCAAAGCACTGGAAGAAAAGAACGACGGAAAATTTGATTATTGATCTGTGTTTGATTCTTCTGGATATATCTGTTTTCCGAATTCAAAGGCTTTTTGCAGATAACCTGTGCGTTCAATCTTTGGTTCGCCGTTGGTGTTTCCGCAGCCACCTGCTAACAGCATGCCTTTATCATGAAAACCTATATAATTCACCACCGCAAGACGATAGAAGGATACCGCCTGCTCAAAAGCCCAGCAGGAAAAAAACACGTTACCAGATTCATAACAAAAGAAAATGAAGAGGAGAAGCCGCGTGTATTTGCGACTTTTCCTCTTCACCCTGATTCATAGCAACTATAACAAATGACTGTTATTGATGATGATCACACCATCTTTCATTTTTTCAATATTCGCTTTTCCGATGATGCTCCTCTGGATTTTCAGTATATCCGTCTAATACCACCATTCTCATAAGCCCAGAATCCCCATTTAATTCTACTCTGCAATTTTTTTCTTCAAATATTCGATACTGCAATCATACACCTGATTTTTCCATGAAACCGAACTAAATTGATGATTGGATCCTGGGATAATCTCAAGTAATTGCTCCGCCAAGGCTGTGTCCTACCGGATAAAGATTATCCGGATCACACCAGCTCTGTTCTTTTGTCCAATTATAAATTGCCTTTACCTACTCAATCTCATCCAGATAACGCATCTCAGAAAAATCGCCGTCACTCTCTCCACAACCGTAAAAATCAAATTTCACACAGGCAATTCCGTTTTCCACACACTTTCTTGCAAAAAGCTCATGTAGCCTCATAATACCAATCCGGTCCTCGCAGAATCCATGCTAAAAACACACGGTTGGGAATGGCCCGTCTCCCTCTGGAGTTCTGACATCTCCTCGAATCAATTTTTCATCGACCATTAATTCTACATTCATAAACATATCGCACTCTCTCCTTTTTATCCGTTATATACATACTCTTTTCCATATGGAAAAACAACTCAGACTGCCAGTCTTCCAGAAATCTGTATTCAGGCTGTCATCGAATCTGATCTGTCCTCTTACAGGCCACCTCTGGGACCGGAGGAAACCGTCAAATATGCACTGGAAAATCCACATGATACCGCCGAGCTTTCTGTTCTCGCCAAGGGCTGCAAAACCGTTACGGTCATCACCTCTGACCACACTCGCCCCATGCCCAGCCAGATCACGATGCCGCTTCTTCTACAGGAAATCCGAAAAGGCAATCCGGATGCACAAATTACCATTCTGATTGCTACCGGCTGTCACAGAAAAACTACACAGAAAGAACTGACAGAACGATTTGGTGAGACCATTGTCAAGCAGGAACACATTGTTGTCCATAATTGTGATGAAGGCCCATTCTGCCAGATTGGCACCAGTCCCAGCGGCAACCATATCGAACTAAACCAAATTGCCTGTGAAGCAGATCTGCTGATTGCTGAGGGATTTATTGAGCCGCATTTCTTTGCAGGTTTCTCTGGCGGCCGAAAAAGCATCCTTCCTGGTGTTGCCTCCAGAAAAACCATTATGTACAATCATGCGGCCTGCAATATTCATGATCCTCATTCCATCTCAGGCATTCTGGAAGGAAATCCTGTTCATGAAGATATGCTCTTTGCTGCCAAAGCTTCTGGAATCCGCTTTATCCTGAATGTGATCCTGAACCAGAATAAGGAAATTATCGGCGCAGTAGCCGGTGACATTGATACAGCCCATAAAGCCGGCGTTGCCTTTTTATCTTCTATGTGCCGCCGCAAACCAGTTTTCTCAGATATTGTAATCACTTCCAACGGCGGCTATCCTCTTGATCAGAATATCTACCAGAGTGTCAAGGGAATGACCACAGCTGCTGCCTCCTGCAAAAAAGGTGGTGTCATTATTATGCTTTCCAGCTGCTGTGACGGACATGGCGGTCAGGATTTCTTCCAGACCTTTGCCCGTGAGCCAGATACCAAGAAAATTCTCGATGACATACTTTCCCGCGCACAGACTGAAACGATTCCGGATCAGTGGCAGTCCCAGATTTTCTGTCAGATTCTTCTGGACCACACTGTAATTCTGGTAAGCGATGCTCCCAGAGAGGTGGTAGAAGCCCTGCACCTTATTTATAGCAATTCTCTTTCCGATGCCTTTTGTCAGGCCATCGAAATTTTGCATAAACCGGAACCTTCCATCACCCTGATTCCTGATGGCGTTTCTGTCATTTTAAGCTGATTATCTTTTTCCATCAAAGACCATTTCTAACTGAAATAAAAAATCCCACAGGATCTGGGCAGACTGCCCGGTCCTGTGGGATTTTTTATATCTTTGTTTTAACTCAAATCAGATTTTACACAATACCCTGTGCGATCATAGCATTTGCAACCTTTTCGAATCCTGCAATGTTTGCGCCTGCCACATAGTTGCCCTCTGCGCCATAGCGTTTTGCAGCATCATCAACCTTTGCGAAAATGCCAACCATGATGTCATGCAGCTTTGCGTCAACCTCCTCAAAGGTCCAGGACAGTCTCATGCTGTTCTGGCTCTGCTCCAGGCCGGATACTGCAACACCGCCTGCGTTTGCAGCCTTACCAGGCATGAAGAGGATCTTCTTCTCTACGAACAGGTCGGTAGCTTCTCTGGTGGACGGCATGTTTGCACCCTCTGCTACTGCGAAGCAGCCGTTTGCGATCAGAGCCTTTGCGTCATCCAGATTCAGCTCGTTCTGGGTTGCGCACGGAAGAGCGATGTCACACGGAATGGTCCAGATGCCCTTGCCCTCCGTATATTTTGCAGTCGGAACAGCGTCAACGTACTCTTTGATTCTGCCGCGACGACCTTCCTTGATCTCTTTTACAACATCCAGCTTGATGCCGTCCGGATCATATACATAGCCGTTGGAATCACTCATAGCAACAACCTTAGCACCAAGTGCCTGAGCCTTCTGTACTGCGTAGATTGCTACATTACCGGAACCGGATACCAGAACAGTCTTGCCGGCCAGCTCTTTGCCATTGTGCTTTAACATCTCATCCAGCATGTAGATCAGGCCGTAACCGGTTGCCTCAGTTCTTGCCAGGGAACCGCCGAAGGTCAGGCCTTTACCAGTCAGAACGCCCTCGTACAGACCGGTGATTCTCTTATACTGTCCGAACAGGAAGCCAACCTCTCTTGCGCCTACGCCGATATCACCAGCCGGGCAGTCAGTATCTTTGCCGATGTGACGGTACAGCTCAGTCATAAAGCTCTGGCAGAATGCCATAACCTCTCGGTCAGATTTGCCCTTCGGATCGAAGTTGGAACCACCTTTACCGCCGCCCATAGGAAGACCGGTCAGGGAGTTTTTCAAAGTCTGCTCGAAACCTAAGAATTTTAAGATGCTCTGGTTTACGGACGGATGGAGACGAAGACCTCCCTTGTACGGTCCGATTGCGCTGTTGAACTGTACACGATAGCCCTTGTTTACCTGTACATTGCCCTTATCATCTACCCACGGAACCTTGAAGGAGACAATTCTCTCCGGCTCTACAAAACGCTCCAGGATACCAGCCTTGCGGTATTTCTCCTCGTTTGCGTCAATAACCAGTTTTAAGGAATCCAGAACCTCTTTTACTGCCTGATGGAATTCCGGCTCGCCCGGGTTCTGGGCTACTACTCTCTCATAGATCTCATCTACATAAGACATAACTTTTCTCCTCCTTGAGTTATCATCTTTCTCTGAAAAAGACAATAGGGCACCGCCAATATCGGCGGAGCCCCTTTGCTCTTTACGTATCGTAGAAATTATAGCAAGTTAAATTGCTAAAGTCAATCCCTTCATTTTGAAACTTTTATTGCGAAAAATCATGGCAGATATGCACCTAATTCATATTTTGATTAAGTAGAAGCAGGAAAATTACGATTGTGCAGCGATTTTCTCAGCTAATTCCTGTAAGTACATCCACCGGTCCATCTTTTCTTCCAGCAGTGCTTCTTTCTCTGCCTTCTCTGTCATGAGCTGGTTCAGCCTGCCGTAATTGGTAGCGGACTCCGCGATCTGACCATCCAGTGTCTCGAGATCTGCTTCCAGACCTGCAATCTCGTCCTCGATAGTGTCCCACTCCCGCTGCTCCTTGAATGAAAATTTCAGCTTCTTCTGGTGAGCTCTTCCCTCCTGGGAAGATTTTTTTGCGGCACCGCCGCTTTCACTGTCCCCATCGGCAGCTCCTGCATTTCCAGTGCTGTCGCGCCCTGCTGCACCCTTGCCGCCAGCAGTTCCGCCAGACAGCTCCGGATGCTTCATCAGATATGCCGCCTGGTAATCCGTAAAGCCGCCCTCATACTGCACCACCTTTCCGTCACCCTCAAAGGCAAAGATCCGGCGCACCATGCGGTCCAGGAAATACCGGTCATGGGATACGGTGATAACAATGCCCTGGAAGCTGTCCAGATAATCCTCCAGGATCGTCAGGGTGCGGATATCCAGATCGTTGGTCGGCTCGTCTAAAAGCAGCACATTCGGCGCATCCATCAGGATCCGCAAGAGATACAGGCGTCGTTTCTCTCCGCCTGAGAGACGGCTGATGGTGGTATACTGCACACTGCCCGGAAACAGAAAACGCTCCAGCATCTGGGAAGCGCTGATACTTCCGTCCTTCGTCTGCACATACTCTGCCACATTGCGGATATAGTCAATGACCTTCAGGCTCTCATCCATCGCCTCATTCTCCTGCGAGAAATAGCCGATCTTGACCGTCTGTCCGATCTCAATGGTTCCGGAATCCGGCTGTACCCATCCGGCGATCATCTTCATAAGCGTAGACTTTCCGCTTCCGTTCGGTCCGATGATGCCGACACGGTCATTTTTCAGAAAGATGTAGGTAAAATCCTTTAACAGAACTTTATTCCCGTATGCCTTGCAAAGATCCTTCACCTCTACCGTAGTACGGCCCAGACGGCTGGAGATGGACTCCATCTCCACCTCTTTGTCAAACTCCGGCGCGTCCATGTCCCGCAATGCCTCATAGCGCTGGATGTGAGCCTTCTGTTTGGTGGAGCGGGCTCTTGCGCCGCGCTGCATCCAGGCAAGCTCTGTCCGCAAAATGGTCTGACGCTTACGCTCAGAAGCCACAGCCATATCCATGCGCTCAGCCTTCAACTTGACAAAGCCCTCATAATTGGTCTGATAGCTGTAAAGCTTTCCCTTATCCAGCTCTACAATGCGGTTGGTCACGCTGTCCAGGAAATACCGGTCATGAGTGATCATCAGCAGTGCTCCCCGGAATTTCTTTAAATACTCCTCCAGCCAGTCTGCCATCTCACTGTCCAGGTGGTTTGTCGGCTCGTCCAGGATCAGAAGATCTGCCGTGGAAAGCAGTACACTGGTCAGCGCCACACGCTTTCTCTGTCCTCCGGAAAGATGTTCCACCTTCTCGTCAAAATCATAGATTCCAAGCCGTGTCAGGATATTTTTTGCACTGGCCTCGATCTCCTCCCGGGAGGAAAAATGCGGCTCATCCCGGTTATCCCGCACAATGGCATCCAGCACGGTGTCTCCTGCGGTAAATGCCGGGATCTGCGGCAGATAGCGGATATAAAGATTCCTGCGGCGCACCACAGAGCCGTCATCCGGCTCTTCCAGCCCTGCTGCAATCTTAAGAAGCGTGGATTTACCAGTGCCGTTGATACCGATAAGCCCCACCTTCTCACCCTCATTGATGCTGAACGCCGTATCATCAAACAGCAGGCGCTCCGTATAAGATTTTGTCAGATGTTCGATTGTAATTAAACTCATAAAACCTCCATAAGACGCAATTTCCTGTGAAATGAAAAAGGACGGTCCCCTTCGATCCCCTCCGGGTCGCTTAAAGGACTGCCCTTTGTTATCTTTTTAGTCTTCGTCTTTCTCCTCAACTGAGAATACAAAACGCTTTCTGGCCATCTCATCGCTCTCAAGGTACTCGTCGTAGGTAGTGATCTTATCGATCAGCTTGCCGTTTACGATCTCCATGATGCGGTTTGCGGTGGTCTGTACGATCTGATGGTCACGGGAAGAGAAGATCAGAACACCCGGGAATTTGATCAGACCGTTGTTCAGCGCAGTAATGGACTCCATATCCAGATGGTCAGTCGGCTCATCTAACATCAGCACATTGGCGCCGGAGATCATCAGCTTGGAAAGCATGCAGCGAACCTTCTCACCACCGGAAAGAACGCGGACCTTCTTCACGCCATCCTCACCTGCAAACAGCATACGGCCAAGGAAACCACGTACATAAGTTACATCCTTTTCCGGAGAATACTGGGTCAGCCAGTCTACGATGGTATCATCGCTGTCAAACTCAGCTGTGTTGTCCTTCGGGAAGTAGGACTGGGTAGTAGTCAGGCCCCACTTGTAGGAACCCTCATCCGGCTCCATCTGACCAGACAGGATCTGGAATAGAACGGTTTTTGCGCGCTCATTCGGTCCTACCAGTGCAACCTTATTATCGCGGGTCAGGGTAAAGCTGATACCATCTAAAATCTTTTCACCGTCAATGGTCTTTGATAAGTTCTCAACGGTCAGAACCTCGTTTCCGATCTCACGGAACGGGCGGAAATCGATGTACGGATACTTACGGCTTGACGGACGGATGTCGTCTAACTCGATTTTCTCCAGAGCACGTTTTCTGGAGGTAGCCTGCTTGGATTTGGAAGCGTTTGCGGAGAATCGCTGGATAAACTCCTGCAGCTCTTTGATCTTCTCCTCTTTCTTGCGGTTTGCTTCCTTCATCTGTTTTACCATTAACTGGCTGGATTCATACCAGAAATCGTAGTTACCTGCGTACAGCTGGATTTTTCCGTAGTCGATATCTGCGATATTGGTGCAGACCTTATTCAGGAAGTAACGGTCATGGGATACCACGATAACGGTATTCTCAAAGTTGATCAAAAACTCCTCCAGCCATGCGATCGCATCCAGATCCAGATGGTTGGTCGGCTCGTCGAGAAGCAGGATATCCGGGTTGCCGAACAGTGCCTGCGCAAGCAGAACTTTGACCTTTAACGCACCGGTCAGGTCCTTCATAAGATTGTAGTGATACTCGGTATCAACTCCCAGACCGTTTAACAGGTTAGCTGCGTCAGATTCAGCCTCCCAGCCATTCATCTCTGCAAACTCTCCCTCTAACTCTGCTGCCTTGATTCCGTCCTCATCAGAGAAATCCGGCTTCATATAGATAGCATCCTTCTCTTTCATAACATCATACAGACGCTTATTTCCCATGATAACGGTATCCAGTACGGTGTACTCGTCGTATTTAAAGTGGTCCTGCTGCAGGAAAGACAGACGCTGACCCTGGGTGATCACAACATCACCGTTGGTCGGTTCTAACTGTCCGGATAAGATTTTTAAGAAAGTAGACTTTCCGGCTCCGTTCGCACCGATCAGGCCGTAGCAGTTTCCCTCGGTAAATTTGATATTTACATCTTCAAATAATGCCTTTTTCCCCACACGCAGGGTAACACCATTTGCACTAATCATTCTTTCTAACACCTTTCATAAAAAAGAGGGGCATTGTCATGTCCCTCGTCTTTTGCATCATCTCTATTTTACAGGAATTTCCGTATTTTGCAAGCGCTATTCAGCGTATTTTGCAGGAATTTTAAGGTTTTTTTCCTGCTTACGCACGCTTCCACTCAATGACGGCCGCAAGCAGTGCCTTCAGACGGAATTCCTCCCGTTTCACAAGCTCATCCTCCAGAAGTCCCCGGTTCTCATCAGAATGCTCCACCTCTCTGGAAAAGCAGTGCACCAGGTCCACAATCTTTTTCTCCGGGAGATCTTCCCGCAGCCACTCCGCCATCAGCAGCTCCTCCACCAGAATCGTTGCCGCCACAGCCAGCTTCAGCTTGCCGTATGGATTATCATTGTACACAGCTCCACAAAAGTAGCCGAACACAAAGTACACCATGATCTGCTCCCTGAGAAGCTCCATGCGTGTGCCGTTTGCTGTAAGAAAAGCCCGGCGATTTGACTCATACACTTCTTTTCCGGCTCCGTAGAGGATTTCATCCATGCCGTCCCGGCGCTCAGGCCATGCACTGTCAAGTGGTTCCATCTTTTCAAACACCGTATAAAGCTCACTTGCTGTCTCAAAGCGGCTGTACTGCTCCAGACCGGCTGAGGCCAGACGGCGGCAGAAGCGTGCCACAGTGTCCCCGGCTTTGGCCTGTACAGGCTGTCCGGCATCCGTTGCAGCGTCTGCTTTCTCCTGCGCTGTCCCACACATACTTCCAACAGAATACCGGGCCAGCAGCCCGTCCACCTCATACAGCTTCTCATCCCTTATCCGGCACTGCAGGTCATGCGCCAGAGCCAGGCACAAAGCCATACGAAGCTCGCTGGATAGTCCCCGGTTTTCCAGGATCTCAAACATTACATCACGCGTTTCTTCCAGCTTGGTATACAGGAAAAAATCAAACTCCTCATCCTCGCAGCTTTCTTCTTTTTCATTCTCGCTGGAAAGAAAGCGTACCGGCTCCTTTGTTCCAAGAATGATCCTCGCTGCCTCAATACAGGATAAGCACAGCGATACCTCCCGCACACCGTCGAACACCTCTATATGGCGCGGGTAAGTCCTGCAGGTCCAGCACAGACTGTCTGCGCCCATGCCTGCATAAAGATCGCAGAGATTTTCCTCGTTCAAAAAGGCACATCGATGTTCCCGCTGCTTAAAGCACTTCTGTTTCCAGTCCACAGACTCTCTCAGGCGCGCCTTCATTGGTCCTCTCGCATGACGGTACTTCTCAAGAGACTTCGGATCGATCGTGATCGCCCACCCCGCACAGCAGGTATCCTCACATTCCGAAGCAATACACTGGAATTTTTTATAATAATGTGGATATGTATACAGCATACTCATCACTCCTAAATAAATACAACAGGCCCGGAAAGCTGCTCAGGCGGCCTTCCAGGCACAATTTTCACAATCACAATATCTTTTATTTCAACATATCTCCGTATCGTCCCAGGAAACTTTTTGTCCGCTCATTCTCAGACGCAAATACCTGTGCCGGAGCTCCCTCTTCCACGATCACCCCGTCTGCCACAAAGATCACACGGTCAGAGATATCTCTCGCAAAGGCCATCTCATGCGTTACAATGACCATGGCGATATGCAGATCCGCAAGGGACTTGATCACCTTTAACACCTCACCGGTCAGCTCCGGATCCAGTGCAGAGGTCGGTTCATCGAAGAACAGGATTTTCGGATTTAACGCCAGTGCCCTGGCAATGGCTACACGCTGACACTGACCGCCGGATAACTGACACGGATAGGCATCGGCCTTGTCCGCCAGTCCCATCTTTTCCAAAAGCTCCATCGCTGTTTTCCGCACTTCTTCTTTATCACGTTTCTGCACAGCTACCGGCGCATCCATCACATTTCTCAGCACCGAATAATGTGGGAACAGGTTAAAATTCTGGAATACCAGGCCATAATTCTGCTGGATTTTCTTCAATTCAGCTTTAGATGCATAAACAGCCTTTCCATCCGCATCATTCCACGCTGCCCTCTCTCCCAGGTAAATCAGCTCGCCACTGTCCATCGTCTCTAACATGGTCGCACAGCGCAGCAGTGTAGATTTACCGGAACCGGAGGGTCCGATGATGGAGACGATCTCGCCCTCTCCTACATGCAGAGAAATATCCTGAATGACACCAAGGTCTCCAAATGATTTTTTTACATGATTCATTTCCAGTAAGTTCATGATATTCCTCCGGGTTTATTCATAATAGGACAGTTTCTTCTCAATCCATTCCATAACAACCGCTACCACAAGGTTGAAGATGTAGTAGAATAGTCCGGCTGCCACAAACGGAATCATACTGGTCTGAGCCGATGCCAGAGCCTTCGCCATGGAAAACATCTCCAGAACACTGATGGTAAATGCAAGAGAGGTATCCTTAACCAGCGTGATCACCTCATTGGTCACCGATGGCAGAATCCGCTTGATCACCTGCGGCAGGATGATGCGGAAAAAGGTCTGACTGCGACTGTAGCCAAGAAGCTTTGCAGCTTCATACTGGCCATTTGGCATAGACTGGATACCACTGCGGTAAATCTCCGCAAAATATGCCGCATAATTGATGACAAATCCGATCATCGCCGCGATCAGACGGTAATTATTGCTCTTGATCTTAATGCCAAACAGATAGAACGGTCCAAAATAAACAACCATCAGCTGCAGCATCAACGGGGTTCCGCGCATGATAGAGATATAGGTCTTCACAATTCCCTGCAGGACCTTATTCTTCGACATTCTGCCAAAAGCAATCAGAAGACCAAGGGGCAGGGAAAACACCAGCGTCACCACAAAAATCTCTGTGCTGACCAGCATTCCTCCCGATAACTGTGATATCATAGTATTAATCTGCATAACTCCTGCTCCTTCGCCTTCTGTTTCATTTTAACTGTTATTTTCCAATCGTGGTTACATCACGGCCAAACCATTTCTCAGAAATCTCTGCCATGGTACCGTCTGCTGCCATCTCGTCCAGCGCGCCCTGGACCTTATCTCTTAACTCCTCATTGCCCTTTTTAAAGCCAATGCCGTACTCCTCGGAAGAAAGGGTCTCGTCAAGGATCACGTATTTGTCAGACTCACCTCTCTGCTCGATCTGGTAACCGGCTACGATGACATCCATTGCGATGGCATCTACGGCACCCATCTCCAGATCCATGAATGCGGTGTTGTAATCTGGGGTGGTCTGAAGTGTTCCGAAGGTTGCGCTTAACTCTGCATTATCCTTTAAAGCCGCCTCTGCGGAAGAGTCAGTCTGAACCTCAACAACCTTGCCGGCCAGATCAGCCAGAGAACTGATGCCGGAATCTGCTGCTACAACAAATACCTGGCTGTTGTCCATATAAGGAGTACTCCAGGTGTAATCATCCTCACGTCCGTTCATGGTAAAACCATTCCAGATACAGTCGATAGTGCCGGAACTCAGTTCCATATCTTTTGCATCCCATGCGATCGGCTGCGGAACAAACTCAAGACCCAGTCTGTCTGCAACCTCCTGTGCCAGCTCCAGATCAAAGCCGGTATACTGACCGTCATCTCCTACAAAGCCCATCGGCGGGAAATCCTGGTCAAAACCTACGGTAAAGGTACCACCCAGCTCGCCAGCCTCATCTGCTGCCTCAGCGGTAGTTTCTGCTGCAGTAGTTTCCTCGGCGGAAGTCTCTGCCTCAGTTGCTGCTGCGGTGGTCTCAGCCTGCTTGCTGCCTCCGCATGCAGTCATGGATACCACCATCATACCTGCCATTGCTGCGCTTAACATTCTCTTTCTCATAATTGCTTCCTCCTCATTGCTGTTCCACGATGCACGAATGATAATCCTTTCGCCGCAATGCTTATTGTACACGTACGGCGCACACGTTATCATGGTAGCATAGTAAAGTGTTTCTGTCTACCCTTTTTTCATAAAACGCTGCAGTAAATCTGCATTTTTCAGATTTCCGCTTCCAAACTCCTGTACACTGCAGATCACTGTTCTGCATTTCTCCATCACCTGAAGTGCCTCTTCATAAGCTGCTTCCCCTATTGGTTCATACGGGCGCTCCGAAATAACCTGCACAGCCAGTGCCTTTGCCACCGGATAATCCAGATCGTTCTCATGCAGTACTCCTGCTGCAAAGGGAATTCCCTGACGCTGCAGCTTCCGGTAAACCGGAATTCCGCTTCCGTTTCCGCCAATGACAAAGACCTCCGGCACACCGGATACCGGCGTAAGCTCCACAGATCCGTATTCTGCCTGATAGCTCTCTGCCCGGATTCCAAACAACGCCTCCATGTTTGCCGCAGTAAAAATTTCCTCCGGCATTCCGCATTTCCAGATTTTATTTTCCCCCACGCACACAATGTAATCCGACACCTTCTGGGCCAGATCCAGCTCGTGCATGGACATTAACACTGCCACCTGCTTCTTACGCACCAGCGTTTTTAAGATTGTCAGCAGTTCCATCTTATGGCGGATATCCAGAAACGAGGTCGGCTCATCCAGAAGAATGATCTGCGGCTGCTGGCAGATAGCCCTGGCCAGCAGGATCCGCTGTTTCTGACCATCACTGATCCGGGAAAACTCCCGGTCTTCCAGTTCTTCTGCGTGCACCATGGCAAGTGCCTCCCGCACAATAGCACGGTCCGTTTCCGACAGTATTCCGAAACGTCCGGTATGGGGATAACGCCCCATGGCCGCCACATCAAAGCAGGTCATAAGCTCTGGCTGCATCCGCTCCGTCATCATCACCGCCATCCGGCGGGCAATCTCCGTTTCCGGCCACTGTTCCATCATCCGGCCGTCCAGACTGACCACGCCCCCCACCGGCTTTAACTGTCCGGCAATGCTTTTTAAAATTGTGGACTTTCCCGCTCCATTCGGGCCGATCAGTGTCACAATTTCCCCTCGCGAAGCATGAATGCTGATCTCACGGATCCATGCCTTTCCATCATAGCCGGCCGCAAGATTTTCTGTTCTCAGATATGCCTCTTCCTGTCTCAACACTTCCATTCTCCTTTCCCTGCTGCTCATTTCCGGCTTCTGCCCCGGATCATAAGCCAGATCACCACCGGTGCTCCAAACACTGCGGTCACCGAACTGATAGAAAGCTCCGTGGGCGCAAACAGAGTCCGGGCGATCAGATCACTGAGCAGGCAGAAGACTGCGCCGCCCAGGAAGCAGCCTGGGAGCACTACAATGGGCTTTGCCGTTCCAAAGAGCCGCTTTACCAGCTGCGGCACAGCGATGCCCACAAAAGATACCGGTCCCGCAAAGGCCGTCACACAGGCCGAAAGGATGCTGGATAAAAGGATCAGCTCTGCCCGAAACCGTTTTGCATTCACGCCAAGGCTCCTGGCATACTCCTCGCCCAGCTGATAAGCGCTGATGGGCTTTGCCATGCAAAATGACAACACGGATACAGGAAGCACCACCGCCGCCATGACCCGCACCTGATCCCAGGTCGTACCGGAAAAGCTGCCCATGGACCAGTTGTGTAAATTTACAATGTTGGCGTCGTCTGCAAAGGTCACCACGAAATCCGTGATTGCAGAACAGATATAGCTGATCATAACACCGCATACCACCAGCACAGGCATCTGCCTTACCCGCCGTGCGATCACCAGTACAAACCCCATGGAAAGCATGGATCCGGCAAACGCCGCCACGATCATGGACGCGGATCCCATAAAAAGACCCTTTCCCAGAAACAGGATCATGACGAAAGCCACCACCAGCTTGGCCCCGGAAGAAATCCCCAGAACAAAAGGTCCTGCAATAGGGTTTGCAAAAAAGGTCTGGAGCAAAAATCCAGACACGGAAAGAGCCCCGCCAAGCAGCGCGGCAGCAAAAAGGCGCGGCAAACGGATGTCCCACAGGATATGAAAGGCTGTACTTTCCCGGTCTGCTCCCGACAGAATCTCACATATATCCCGAAGGGACAGGGAAACACTGCCCACGCTGAAGCTGAGTGCTGCCAGAATGACAAACAAACCTGCCAGCAGCAAAAAGACCAGCCTGCAGCGCACTGTTCGATTTTTCACACTTCCTCTCCTCCTGTCTATTCTGTGGTCACTTCAGCCGGTGCAGATAATGGAGGCTGTTCTCATCCGGCGCAACCTCCGAAAGTACTGCATGAAGATCTAAGATCATATCACCAAGTCCCATGGTTTCCTGGAACATATTTTTCCCAGTGCACCACACATTTCCGCTTTTCACTGCTTTAAAATCTTTCAGCAGCGGACTTTTCTGCAATAGCTCATCCATTGTTTGCAATTCCCCTTCTATGGTGCTGTTGTAGATCAGACAGTCTGCCTCCTTTGCTTCTGCATAAAAGGTTTCCATCTGCATATTCATGGTAGAAAGGGCATTCTCATCCGTATCAGCCGTCTTCGGTACATAGCTTCCGCCAGCCAGCTCGATCATTTTGGCCACGTAATCACCCGGTTTTCGTACATTCACCGCACCATTAGACGTAATATAGAAAAAAGCTGCGCTTTTTCCGACAGACTGTCCGGTCAGCACCGTATCAAGCTGCTGCACCTGCTCTTGAAACAACTGCTCCGCCGTCTCTTCCGCATCAAATAACACGCCATACAGCCGGATCCACTCCATTCTTCCCAGCGGATGCTCCTCATAGCTGGAACGCTCCACAAACACCGGGATCTTTAACTGCTCTAACTGTGCCTTCACATCTGGCACGTGATAGATCATCGTGGATTCCAGTGCCAGATCACAGCCGGAAGAAAGGATCTGCTCATAATCCGGTGCGCTGTATTTTCCCGCATAGGATAGTGTCCCATCTTCCATAGCCTGTCTGGCCGCATCCACATACCATCCGGACTCCTTCGTTCCGGACAGCGTGATCCGGTCCACACGGCCCAGGGCCGCAATCAGGTCCATAGCCGATGTCGCTGCCAGGTACACATGATCCAACGGTTTTTGCAAAACAGTAATCGAGGCTGGAAGCCCCTCCGGCACGGCAGCTCCTTCCGGCACCACCAGACAGGTACTGTCATCCTGCACCTGAATCAGATCGTAGCCGCCGTCATAATAATCCACCGAAAACTGCTTCGCATAGGAAAGCTCCATACTGCGCTCCGGCCTCATGTCCTTCCAGACCGGAGCAGAAGCCTTCTCCTGAGTTATTTCTGCTTTCTGACTCACTCCCGTCTCCTGCCCTGGCTTCGCCTTCCCACCGCAGGCCGAAATTTCCACAGCAAGAAGCACTGCAAGCACTCCGGTCAAGGCCCTGCGGTACAAGCACATATTCCCACATTTCCTCATATCTGCCCTCACTCTGTTACGGTTCGCACACTGTTCAATCTGCTTTCTCATTCTGTCTTGATACTCGCAGAATCAAACAGCAGCGTGTATTCAATCTCATGGGGCGTACTCATAGCCGTAGTATCGGCTGCTACCGCCATCTTCCGGTCAAACACCGTTACCGGGATTTCAAACACAGAAGTTTCTCCGCCCTGATTGACCGGAAGGAATTTTTCCTCTCCAACCTTCATATAATCGTAGTTCGGACTGCTCCACACAACCTCTGCAACCGCCTTCTGATCCTTTACGACCAGCTTCGCCGGAGATTCCACGCTCACCCTGCCGGATCCTCCCTCCATGGACACCTCCACAGTATAGCAGCCATCGGCCAGTCCCAGACTCTCTGCTGTCACCTGGGCCGCATCCGTCAGCGCATCAGCCGGAAGAGAATCCGCCCGAAATACCAGAACACGGTCATACCATTTTTCTTTCTTCTTGCTGAATGCGGCGCAGTCCAGTTCCTTATCCAATGCTTCCACCGGAACCGTGAAATGATGGCTCCCATCCGCAGCTTCCTCAAATGGGATCATCTTCTCCTCCGGCGCCTTTGCCGCTTCTTCCCCGGTTCCCATGTAAAGCTTCAGATAACCGGTACCTCCCATCTTCATATCGGCCGTCATACTGCCATCCTTCACAGTCAGTTCGCATGCCTCGATCCGAAACATGCTGGAGCTGGAATCCACCTGAATCTGGTACACTCCATCTCTTAATTCTGACGCCAAAACCGGTGTCATCCCTTCGGTCCCAACACTCTGCTGCTCTGCAGTCTCTTCCGTCGCTGCCACGGTCTCACTTACCTGTACCGACATTGTCTCGCTGCTCTGTGCCGGCAGTGTCTCTGCCTGATTTTTTCCACCGCAGCCTGCTGCCAGTACACTGCTTAAGCATACTGATGCCATAATTCCGTATATATTTTTTCTCATATTTTCATCCCTATCAAAACGGGCGGCCGGAATTCCATCCGCCGCCCATTCTCTGTCTTATTTTTATACTATTTGATTACTTCAGGCTGTCGATAGCTGCCTGCGCATGCTCTGTAAACAGCTGCTGGATCGGCTCTAACTCGCCTAAGCCACGAACCAGACAGGTTACATCGTAACCCGCTTTCTCAAACTCCTTCTTCCAGGAACCATCCTCATCGCCTGCCATATCGTTATTTGCATGGTCACCGGCAACGATCATGAGCGGCTCCAGAACAACCTTCTTGTACTCGCCCTCTTTCACTTTAGCGATAACATCTTCCAGGCTCGGCTCCGCCTCTACGGTACCTACATAGTAATGCTCATAACCCTCAGAAGCAAGCATATCCTGCATTTTTGCGTAAACAGCATTGGAGTCAGCCTCAGTACCGTGACCCATGAAGCAGATTGCGGTCTCACCGTCATCATACTCAGCGGTAGCCTCCGTAATTGCCTTGATCACTGTCTTGAAATCGTCATCACTGGTTAACAGCGGCTGGCCGATGGCTACTTTATCAAATGCGTCAGAATACTGTGCCACTTCGTCTGCAAGATCGTTGTACTCCAGGCCGTTCATCAGATGGGTCGGCTGGATGACCAGGGTCTTTACTTTATTGTCAACGGCACGCTTTAATGCCTCATCTACGTTATCGATCGTTACATCATCTCTGGATTTCACATGATCAATGATGATCTGGCTGGTAAAGCCACGTCTTACAGAATAATCCGGAAATGCCTTTTCCATTGCGTTCTCGATCGCTCCGATGGTAAGACGGCGGCTGTCGTTGTAGCTGGTTCCGAAGCTTACTACCAACAGCTCCTGTTCTCCGATCTCATCCTGATTTCTTGTGTTGTCCATAGATGCATCTCCAGTATCGTAATTTTCTTCGTCTTCCTCCTCAGCCGGAGCTTCTTTCGTCTCAGCCTCGGTAGTTTCCTCTGCCGCCTCAGTCGTGGTTTCCTCCGCTGTGGTTGCCGCTTCTTTCTCTGCCTTTCCCGCACAGCCTGCCATCATCGCAGCAGAAAGCGCAGTCACTGCAAATAATGCTGTCAGTGTTCTCTTCTTCATGATACGTCCTCCTCTAAAATGGTATGGTATAAAACCATCCGTACTGACACTATCGATTTTGGAATACCCGGAACATACCACGAACAATGGCCTGAACAACCCTGAGAAAAATTCTGAAAAGATCCTGCGGCACGACCAAGTCCTCGTGGTCTGGAATGCTCCTGTACCAACAGCAGGCAGGTTTCCTGGCTCGCAGCTCCACACACTTCAGATTACCTTCCCAGTCTTCAAAAACCAGTGGCTGCCATGCCGTTTTGACATGCGCATAATCCGGTGCTCCCTGCTTACAGTGACGAGATCGCGCAGGTTTTCCACCTGCTTCCCTTTTACCCGAAATCCTTCTATCCGATTCCGGCACCTGCTGTCCTATTTTCGATATGTCCTCATCATACCATCCACACATGGAAAAGGCAATGAAAAAGCATTATTTTCTCTTTTATATCTCCTGCCCCCTGGCCAGTTTTCTGATATACGGAACGACCATTACCGCAGCGACCAACAGAGATATTATTTCAGCCACCGGAGTTGCCCAGGCCACACCGCGAATCCCGAATATATGGTTAAACAGAAGCATAAATGGCACATCCACCGTTCCCTTGCGCAGCACGGACAGAATAATGGGCTGTCTCTTTTTTCCGGTGGCCTGAAACACAGTCAGTGCAAAAAATGTCATGGGGCTGGCAGAGCAGATAATCCGCAAAAATCTTCAGCCATACGCTACCGTCTCACGGTTATTGATGAACAGCCTGCTCACGGCAGACGCCTGTGTATACAGAAGCACCGCAATGGCCAGGGCCACGCCAAGGCTGAAGACACACAGAGTGCGGATCGCATCCAGCATACAAAACAGAAATCCCTGCGGCTGTTCAGATGCAGAATGCGCCGCAGCGTGATGCCTTTTTGCGTTCTCCACCTCCCAAAAAGCGTGAGATCAGGCTCGCCCCTCCCACACCAAACAAATTCGCGAGCGCTGTCATAAACATAAACAGAGGCACAGCCAGCGTCAGAATCGCCTGTGGAACCGGCATGCTGCAAAACAGTTCCTCATTCTTTTTTCCTTTTTCCATGTTAAGAACACCTCTTTTCGCCCTGTTTCAGGCTTTCGATATAGCACTGCACCGCAAAATGAAAGCTGTCATCCACCGCCGCCGGATAGTGGGAGAAGAACCCCTGCTCCTCCTGCGCCACAAATCCATGGACTATGGCCCGAAATAAACGCCGGTAATGAATGCTTTCCTCTTCTTTTAAATGAAAATCTTCCAGCATTTTTTTTAACGGGTCTGTAAACAGAACCGCCGCGTCATCCCGCACTCGCTTATCTTTTGCCGACATGGCCATGATCAGCCAGTATAGCTCCCGATGTTTTTTCGCAAAGTTTCTGTATGTGTCTGCCAGCTGGCGTACGGCATCTTCTCCATGCCTTCCCTCCATGGCCTGCATCTCCATCTCATTCTGAAGACACAGGCCATACCTGCAGACCTCTGCCAGAAGCATTTCCATATTATCCACATGATTGTAAAGTGAAGCCGTCTTTATCCCCAACTGCTCTGCCAGAAGCCGCATGGAAAATGCATCCCTTCCCTGCTGCTCAATCAATTCTGCCGCTGCCTTCACCACCACATCCAGATTCAATCCTTTGTGAGCCATGTTCTTTTCCCTTCCCGTAAACTAATGATATTAGTTTTTATTGTAGACTAATTTCATTAGTTATGTCAAGATTTTATTATACTTTCTCGCGGAGCGTTTTTATTTCATAGGAGGCAATTTTCTATATAATTAAAACAAAAACGCCCCGGACGCGTTTCACATATCGTCCGGGACGTTCCCATTTTTCTTATTTTATTTTCCGTAGTAAGCTCTTAAGTACATTTCTTTGATTTCACTCATCAGCGGGTATCTCGGGTTTGCGCCGGTGCACTGGTCATCAAATGCCTGTTCTACCATGGCATCCAGAGTATCCAGGAAGTATTTTTCATCTACACCATACTCAGCAATAGTCTTCTTCACGCCGACTGCTGCTTTCAGCTCCTCAATCTTCTCAATGAGCTTCTTCACTGCCTCTTCATCCGTCTTTGCCTGAATGCCAACGAAACGTGCACACTCTGCATAACGGGCCATGGTATGCGGATACTGGTACTGAGAGAAGGTTCCCATCTTTCTTGGGCACTCAGCAGAGTTATACTCTACAACCAGAGAAATCAGCAGTGCGTTAGCGATACCATGCGGCAGGTGATGGAACGCGCCCAGCTTGTGTGCCATAGAATGGCAGACACCTAAGAATGCGTTTGCAAATGCCATACCAGCCATGCAGGAAGCGTCAGCCATCTTGCTTCTTGCCTCTACGTTTCCGCCGTCATTGTATGCCGTCGGCAGATACTCAAATACGTTCTTCATAGCCTTTAATGCAAGGCCATCTGTGTAGTCTGTTGCCATAACAGAAGCATATGCCTCCAGTGCATGAGTCAGAACATCCACACCTGATGCACTGGTTAAGCCCTTCGGCTGGCTCATCATATTATCAGTATCTACGATGGACATGTTCGGAAGCAGCTGATAATCTGCTAACGGATACTTCACACCGGTCTCCTGATCGGTGATAACCGCAAACGGAGTCACCTCGGAACCAGTACCAGAAGAGGTCGGGATTGCCACAAAATAAGCTTTCTCTCCCATCTTCGGGAAGGTATAAACACGTTTCCGGATATCAATGAAGCGCATTGCCATGCCCTGGAAATCTACTTCCGGATGCTCATACATAACCCACATGATCTTACCTGCATCCATTGCGGAGCCGCCGCCCAGTGCGATGATGACATCCGGCTGGAATGCAGTCATAGCCTTTGCACCTTCCATCGCATTTGCCAGGGTCGGGTCCGGCTGTACATTGGAGAAGCACTGATAAACAATGCCCATCTCATCCAGTTTATCGGTAATCGGTTTTGTATAACCATTCATATAAAGGAAGGAGTCCGTTACAATAAATGCTCTCTTCTTGCCCATGACATCCTTCAGCTCACTTAAAGCTACCGGCATACAGCCTTTCTTGAAGTATACCTTCTCCGGTGCGCGGAACCACAGCATGTTTTCTCTCCTCTCAGCAACAGTCTTAATGTTCAGCAGATGTTTCACGCCTACGTTCTCAGAAACAGAGTTACCGCCCCAGGAACCACAGCCCAGTGTCAGGGATGGGAGCAGCTTGAAGTTATACAGATCGCCAATACCGCCCTGAGATGACGGGGTATTGACCAGGATACGGCAGGTCTTCATGGCAGCTGCATGTTTTGCCATCTTCTCTTTCTCGTTTACATTGACATAGAGGGAAGATGTGTGGCCATAACCGCCATCTGCAACCAGGCGCTCTGCCTTTGCAATCGCCTCATCAAAAGTCTGAGCCTTGTACATAGCCAGAACCGGTGAGAGTTTCTCGTGTGCAAACTCCTCACTGATATCTACAGACTCTACCTCACCGATCAGGATCTTGGTATCCTCCGGCACCTCAACACCAGCCATCTTTGCGATCTTATATGCACTCTGACCTACGATCTTTGCATTTAAGGATCCGTTGATAAGAATGGTTTTTCTTACTTTCTCAATCTCATCTGGTTTTAAGAAATAGCAACCGCGGTATACAAACTCTTTTTTCACTGCCTCATAAACCGGTGCAAGAACCGTTACCGACTGCTCAGACGCACAAATCATACCATTATCAAAAGTCTTGGAATGGATGATGGAATTGACTGCCAGCTTGATATCAGCAGTATCATCAATGATTGCCGGGGTATTTCCTGCACCTACTCCCAGTGCCGGTTTTCCAGAAGAATATGCTGCCTTTACCATACCCGGACCACCGGTTGCCAGAATAATATCAGCATCCTTCATTACCGTGTTAGTCAGCTCCAGAGACGGAACATCGATCCATCCGATAATTCCCTCCGGTGCACCAGCTTTTACGGCTGCGTCCAGAACAACTTTCGCTGCTGCAATGGTGCAGGCTTTTGCACGCGGATGTGGGGAAATGATAATAGCATTTCTGGTCTTTAAACAGATCAGGGTTTTAAAAATTGCGGTGGAAGTCGGATTGGTTGTTGGGATAACGGCTGCAACCAGACCGATCGGCTCTGCAATCTTCTTGATACCGTATGCCTTATCTTCTTCGATCACGCCGCAGGTCTTCATATCTTTATATGCATTGTGAATATGCTCTGCTGCGTAGTTGTTCTTGATCACCTTATCCTCTACCACGCCCATACCAGTCTCTTCCACTGCCATCTTTGCCAATGGAATGCGCATCTGATTTGCTGCGATCGCAGCTGCGTGGAAAATCTTATCAACCTGCTCCTGAGTATAGGTTGCAAATACCTTCTGTGCATCACGCATAGCGGCCATCTTTGCTTCCAGTGCCTCTACGCTATCGATGATTTCCGGAACTGCTGTCATCTCTTTCTTTGCCATGTTTTTATCCTCCAACGGTTTTTGAATGGGGTTTATAAACTTTCGTTAATTATATTGATATTTCTTTAACGATGAATTCTGTTAGTATTATACCACTCGTTAAATAGTTGTCAATATATTTATTTTTATTTTTATGATCTTTTTTCCATACATGTATTTGTATACAAAATGCATATTTGAAGACGGAGCTGCAACACTGCTGCAAGCCTCAATTAATACAAAAGCAAAAGACCAGGACCGGATAATAACTCTCATCTCAGTTCTGGTCTTTTGCTTTATACCTCTGGCTTTCTCTCCTTGTAACCAAGAGCCTGCTCCAATGCTTCCTTCTCCTCCGCACCAAGCAAAACCTCTGTTTCACCACGTTCCACATCCTTTAAATACAGATAGCAGCCCTCTCGACTGTGAACTGAATTCAATACAAATCCGGTATTGGTATAATCCAACATGGCCAAAGCAAAACTCAAATTTCCACCCATACCCTTGAATGCATTGTACTTCACAATTCCGATCTTCTGGAATGCGGCACGGCTATTTTTGTTAGCTGTTCGAATAGAATCCTTATTATAGCGGTCCTGGGACTGCAATTCAATAATTGCGTTCATCTGATCCACAATCATGTTTTCCATACTTTCCGCATCTTTTCCACGCATAAAAATATCATATCGGCGGTAAAGCTTTCTCATGTTAATCAGGCACAATATTGTCACAACCATTAAAATCAAGGTAAGAATTGCCGATGCGATCAACAGATACACCGGATCAAAACCCAGATCGTTTAAAATACTTTCTTCCATATTAATGCATTCCTGTCCTTCCGTTTTAGACTATACCGGCTGGATAGATTCGATCAGTTCTACAAGACGCTCCAGCTCAGCCTCGGAGTAATACTCAATTTCAATTTTTCCTTTGGATTTATCTTTACGACTGATGTTAACCTTAGTTCCCATAACCGTTTTCATACGATTTTCCATATCCTGGAATACCAGCTCAACAGCCTCATCTACCTGGGATTTTTTCTTTTCTTTCTTTTCTTTTCCCAACAGTTTTACAGCTTTTTCAACTTCACGGACACTCATTCGTTCCAGTTCAACTTTTTTTGCCAGTTCCAGCTGCTGATATGGATCTGCCACTGCCAGAAGCGCTCTTGCATGACCACTGGCAATCCGGCCCTCAATCAGCATCTGCTGAACTTCCGGAGCCAGATTTAACAGACGCATACAGTTGGTAATCGTCGTACGGTTCTTGGAAACTCGTTCCGCAATTTCTTCCTGTTTTAAGGAAAACTCCTGCATCAGACGTTGATAAGCCTGCGCTTCTTCGATCGGATTCAAATCCTCCCGCTGAACATTTTCAATTAACGCAATTTCCATAGCCTGCTGTGGGCTATACTCCCGGATAACAGCAGGAATCATCTTCAATCCAGCCAGTTTAGCAGCTCGCCATCTTCGCTCACCGGCAATGATCTCGTAACTTTCGCCCTTTTTCTGAACCAGAAGTGGCTGTAATACACCGTATTTTCGAATGGAATCTGCAAGCTCTTCCAACTGTTCCTCATCAAATGCCTTGCGCGGCTGATCTCGGTTCGGCTCAATTTCTGAAATTTTCAGTTCCAATTCCGCCTGAGTCTGCACCTCTTTTTCCTGTTCCTGCGGTGATATTTCTTGTACAACATTCAAAATTTCTTTTTCAGAAGTCTGCGCTTCTTTTTTCTCAGTTTTCTGTACGTTATTTCTTGCTACTGCATTTTTTTCAGCATTCTGCTTCTTATTGACTGTGTGATTTTCTGTTTTATTTTTCGTCTCACTTACTGCACTTTCATGTTTTCGTGCTGTAGCTTTTTCCTCTGAAATCACTTCTTCAACAGTATCTTCTCCAAATAATGCTCCAAGTCCTCTTCCTAATCCTCTTTTTGCTCCTGCCATCTCTATTCTTCCCCTCTGCTAATTACTTCGGCCGCCAGCATCCGGTAACTCTCCGCTCCGGTTGAGCGCGTATCATAAATATTAATCGGTTTGCCATGGCTTGGTGCCTCTGCCAGTCTCACGTTTCTCGGAATGATTGTTTTATAAATATTCTTATTTAAATGTGCTTTCACATTTTCAACCACCTGCAAGGACAAATTTGTTCTCGCATCGTACATGGTAAAAACAACGCCTTCCAGTTCCAGCTGTGGATTCAATTTCTTCTTTACCAACTCTACAGTCTGTATAATCTGACTCAAGCCCTCCAGCGCATAGTATTCACACTGAATCGGAACCAATACTGTATCTGCTGCTGTCAGTGCATTAATTGTTAAAAGGCTCAAAGATGGTGGGCAATCAATGATAACATAATCGTAATCATTCTTTATTTTTCCCAGTTCTGTTCTAAGCAAAGACTCCTTGTTCGGAACATCCAGAAGTTCAATCTCCGCTCCCGCAAGATTTACATCCGAAGGAAGTACGTCCAGATTTTCTTGAACTTCCTTAATAATGCACTCCTCCAGCGTACATTCTCCGACCAGCAACTCATATACTGTCTTGTCCATATAGCCTTTTTCAAAGCCCAGACCACTGGTCGCATTTCCCTGCGGATCAAAATCCACCGCCAGAACCTTTTGTCCCGCTTCTGCCAGACAAGCAGATAAATTAATAGCTGTTGTGGTTTTTCCCACGCCGCCCTTCTGATTTGCAATAGCAATTATTCTTCCCATAGTATCATCCTTATAATCTGTCATTCCATTTATTTTTTACAATAGAATTAGTATAGCACATTTTTGTTGCTTTTCCTATTCTTTGTCCTAAAATGTATTATTAAAAATGCATTATCCGTTCAGAAAATGCCCATCCGTGTACAATAACACTTTTGCTGCTGTATTTCATGCATTCCATAAGACTTTTTACGCTTCACTCATGTTTCACGTGAAACATCTTCTTGGCATTTCTTTCTTGTGTAATTTCGTTTTTCAATGTTTCACGTGAAACATTTGTTGCAGTTCACATATGTGTGTCCAGCAACGGGATTTTACCGATACCGCGCATTCTAAATCGGCAAAATCTGCTGCCAGAACTGTATCGTACGAAATTATCAGTTCAGAAAATCTCTACCTGTGAACAGTTGCAAACATTTTTCTTACTATAATCCGTATCTCCTAACGGATGTATTTTTCTTGCATCTTTTGCCAAATAATACTATACTAAATATATGCGAAACGCATGTTTTTGCAAGGCATAAAGGAGGAATCTATGAAAGCAAAAAACAAATTACTCACGCTCCTTATTCTTTCTGCCGGCGCTGCTGTCACCACCGCTGGAATCAACAAAGCAATCCAGTTTTCTGCCATTTCCAAAAATTTCCTGGCAGAACCGGAACCACTCTGTTTCAAATGGCGTCTCGGCAATGTTTATTATACAAAAGAAGGAACCGGTAAACCATTGCTGCTTATTCATGATCTGGACACCTGTACATCCGGATATGAGTGGAAACAGCTTATTCCTTTTTTAAGCAGCAAATATACTGTTTATACAATTGATCTGCTTGGATTTGGACGTTCCGAAAAAGCGAACATGACATATACCAATTTCCTGTATGTACAGCTGATTTCCGATTTTATAAAATCGGAAATTGGACACCGGACCAGTATCATCACATCTGGCGAGGCAGCTTCCATTCCACTAATGGCATGCGCTAATAATCCAGATCTTTTCGATCAGATTATGGCAATCAATCCTCTCAGTCTGCTTGATTTCAGTTCTATACCAGGCAAAACTGCCAAAATGTATAAATGTATGATTGAACTTCCAATTATTGGAACGCTCTTATATAACATAGCAAGCAGTAAAAAAATGATAATGGAAGAATTGGTAACTAAAAAGCTTTACAATCCTTATTCCGCGAAGTCAAGCTATGTGGATGCCTGCTATGAAGCCGCCCATCGCGGCGCTTCCCCAAAATCCACTTTCGCAAGCATCCGCTGTAACTACACAAAATGTAATCTGGTGAATGCACTGAAGAAAATTGATAACAGCATTTACCTGGTTGGTGGTGCAAATATAGATAATATAGAAGAGCGTTTGAATGAATACAAGAATTACAACTCTTCTATCGAAACTATTCTTGTCCCACAGACAAAAGAGCTTGCGCATTTTGAACATCCAGAAAAAATTGCTGAGCTTGTAAAAACATATTTTTGTTAAATAGCGAATGTAATTTATACCCATGTTTCACGTGAAACATGAAATCATTTTTACCAAGAAAAGGAGAAAGTTATGATTCAGTTCAATCACTTTAACTTCAACGTATTAAATCTGGAAAAAAGTCTGAAATTTTACAAAGATACCTTAAATCTGGAACCAGTTCGTGAAAAAGAGGCTGCTGATGGCTCCTTCAAGCTGGTCTATCTTGGTGACGGCACCAGTAACTTTTCTCTGGAGCTCACCTGGCTTCGCGACCGTACAGAACCGTACAATCTCGGCGAATGTGAATTTCATCTTGCCTTTGTTACCGATGAGTATGAAAAGCTTCATGAGCAGCATAAACAGCAGGGTGTGATCTGCTACGAAAATGAAGCCATGGGAATTTACTTTATCTCTGATCCCGACGGGTACTGGATTGAAATTGTACCAGCCAAATAAAAATATTGAGACGGAACCACTAAAAGGTCCGAAGTTCCGGAAACCGCGTACAGAAACGCAGAAACGGTGGAATTTTGCGCTTTGTTCACTGCGCCGCCTATTGTCAGACCTGCGACCCAAACTCGCACGCGCTGC
>NZ_DBFCCJ010000013.1:0-14407 GCF_048380235.1 Ventrimonas sp.
GTGAAAGAGACCGCCTTCCTACTATTTTCACATATCGTTGTTTGCTTGCTCTCGCTAACACGCGTTCGCCTGTGTCGGATTAACATCCGCCACATTCGGACGTGTGTGCTCAAGATGCAAACACCTGATATGCTGAAAATCACGGAAAGCGGTCTCATTCACTTCCTGCTGTATTGGCTCTGCTACGAAAATAAGAATGGCTGCGTTATTTATTATCCTGGCATAGTCAGTCAGTACAGCAGAAGTTCCGGGCACACCATACAGAATAAGCGGCACATTGGAATTTTCCTGCATTGCATATCAAGAACGCGCCAGTGACGCGTTTCTTGTATGGTGTGCCCGGAACTTCGAACTTTACGGATGATGATTTATATTGTTATTTCTCATCCACGACCTGGAAAATGTAGAATTTTAAATAATACGATGCCTGCTCGCCGCCGGTCCAGAGAATCGGATGGTCGGCTGCCTGGGTGCGGTATTCTACCTGGCGGAGGCGTTTGTGTACATTTGCAGCGGCCTCGCGGATGGTCTTGGTGAATAGCTCCGGGTCCATGAAGTGGGAGCAGGAGCAGGTGGCGAGATAGCCGCCGTCCTTTACCAGCTTCATGCCGCGCAGGTTGATCTCGCGGTAGCCCTTGACAGCGTTTTTGATAGAACTGCGGGATTTGGTGAAGGCCGGCGGATCCAGAATAACCACATCAAACTTTTCGCCCTTCTGTTCCAGCTCCGGAAGTAGATCAAAGACATCTGCGCACTGGAAGGTGACACGGTCAGACAGGCCGTTTAATTCAGCGTTCTCGCGGGCCTGAGCCACGCCCAGCTCGGACGCGTCCACACCAAGAACGGAAGCAGCTCCGGAAATTCCGGCATTCAGCGCGAAGGAGCCGGTGTGGGTGAAGCAGTCCAGAACCTTCTTACCCTTGCAGAGTCTCTGAATAGCAAGGCGGTTATACTTCTGGTCCAGGAAGAAGCCGGTCTTCTGGCCATCCTGCACATCTACCATATAGCGGACACCATTTTCAACGATTTCAACCTTGGTATCAAACGGTTCGCCGATGAAGCCTTTCACGCGCTCCATGCCCTCCTGCAGGCGGACCTTGGCGTCACTGCGCTCGTAAACGCCGCGGATGGAAATGCCATCCTCAGCCAGGACTTTCTTCAGCTTGTCCAGAATGACCGGCTTGAAACGGTCAATGCCCAGAGCCAGGGATTCGACTACCAGAACATCGGAAAACTTGTCGATGACGATACCCGGCAGGAAATCTGCCTCGCCGAAGATCAGGCGGCAGCTGGAAGTGTCTACGGTTGTTTTGCGGTACTCCCAGGCGTCACGGACACGCATCTCAATGAAAGTGTCATCGACCACGGTATCTTTTTTGCGGGTCATCATACGGACGGTGATTTTGGAGCGGGTGTTGATAAAGCCCTGGCCCATCGGATAGCCGTCAAAGTCAGAAACGAAAACCATATCACCGTTTTCGAACTCTCCCTCAATTTTGTCAATCTCGTTATCATAGATCCAGGCACCGCCGGCCTTCAAGGTGCGGCCTTCGCCTTTTTTTAAAATTACATTTGCGGACATGTATGTACTCCTTATTGTGAATAGGTTATTGCTTCGTGCATTTTTATTTCCCAAATATTGTAACATAAGCCGCGGAGGCTTACAACCGGGAAAAGAAAAAGCAGGATGTCAATGCGATTTGGTATGTGTTTTCCGGACGTATACGAAACCGTAACCGAAATTCGGGTAATCTGCTTGCTGTGGGACTGCGGTAATGATACAATATTGTAAGGAAATGTAAGGAGAAAGATAGCAGCATGATGGAACAGAAGACGACACAGGAAAAGCATGACCGTGCCAAATACAAGCTGGCGGCCTCCATCAAGGAGTGCATGAAGACCACCCCGGTGGACCGCATCACGGTGAAGGATATTGTGGAGGGCAGCGGCCTGACCCGCCAGACCTTTTACCGCAATTTCAAAGATAAATACGATCTCATCAACTGGTATTTTGACAAGCTGGTGCTGCAGTCCTTCGAGCAGATCGGCATGGGGAATACAGTAGGAGAGAGCCTGACCCAGAAGTTTGAGTTTATTTTAAATGAGAAGGCATTTTTTACCGAGGCTTTCCGGTCGGATGATTACAACTCTGTGAAGGAGCACGACTTTGAACTGATTCTGCAGTTTTACAAAGATCTCATTGCCAGAAAGACCAGCCGCCCGTTGGAGGAAGAGATGGAGTTTCTTCTGGAGATGTATTGCCGCGGGTCTGTGTATATGACAGAAAAATGGGTGCTTGGCGGGATGAAAGATACTCCGCGCCGCATGTCGGACAAGCTGGTGGAGGCAATGCCGCCGAAGCTGGAGAAAGTATTTTCAGAGCTGGAGCTTTTGTGAAAAAGCCGACGATTCTGCGAAACAGAGAAATTCCTGGGAAATTGAAAGATAGATAAAAATATACAATAAAAATTGTGAAAAACCAACAAATATAAGAAGAAAGTGACATAAGTGATACTTTGTCACTTTCTTTTTCTTGTTGCAGTTGTTAAAATAATATCAGCACGAAGCGGAAATGAGCTACAGAGTGCCGCTTAGAAGAGATGCAAACAGAAATTGAAAATCAAATGAGTATAGGCTCAAGGAGGATTTTTATCATGGCAAACAGAATCGTATTAAATGAAACTTCTTATCATGGCGCAGGCGCTATCAAAGAGATTGCAAATGAAGTAAAAGTCAGAGGCTTCGCAAAAGCTTTCGTATGTTCCGACCCGGATCTGATCAAATTTGGCGTAACCAAGAAGGTGACCGATGTCCTGGATGAGGCTGGTCTTGCTTATGAGATTTACTCCAATATCAAACCAAACCCGACCATCGAGAATGTACAGACCGGCGTTGCAGCATTTAAGGCATCCGGCGCTGACTATCTCATCGCCATCGGCGGCGGTTCTTCCATGGATACCGCAAAAGCCATCGGCATCATCATCAACAACCCGGAGTTTGAGGATGTAAGAAGCCTTGAGGGCGTAGCTCCGACCAAGAAACCGTGCGTACCGATCATCGCAGTTCCGACCACCGCAGGTACCGCAGCAGAGGTTACCATCAACTACGTTATCACCGATGTTGAGAAAAAACGTAAATTTGTATGTGTAGACACTCACGATATTCCGGTTGTCGCAGTCATCGACCCGGATATGATGTCCAGCATGCCGAAGGGCCTGACCGCTTCCACCGGTATGGATGCCCTGACCCATGCAATTGAGGGATATATTACCAAGGGCGCCTGGGAGATGACCGATATGTTCCACTTAAAAGCAATCGAGATCATTTCCAACTCCTTACGCGGTGCAGTTGCAAACACTCCGGAGGGCAGAGAAGGAATGGCTCTGGGCCAGTATGTAGCAGGCATGGGCTTCTCAAACGTAGGTCTTGGTATTGTTCATTCCATGGCACACTCCCTGGGTGCTGTTTATGATACTCCACACGGCGTAGCAAACGCAATCCTTCTTCCGACCATTATGGAGTACAACGCTCCGTGCACCGGTGACAAGTACAAATACATCGCAAAGGCTATGGGCGTTGAGGGTGTAGAAACCATGAGCCAGGAAGAGTACCGCAAGGCTGCTGTAGACGCTGTGAAGAAGCTGTCAGCAGATGTAGGTATCCCGGCAGACTTAAAGGCCATCGTAAAAGAAGAGGATCTGGATTTCCTGTCTGAGTCCGCATACGCAGACGCATGCCGTCCGGGTAACCCGAGAGATACTTCCGTAGAGGAGATCAAGGAGCTGTATAAGTCCTTAATGTAATAAAATCATGAGATAAAGATAGGGCCAGAGAAAATCGCTTTAGAAACGGTTTTCTCTGGCCGTTCTTATGAATCCTGCTTACCGCTGTGAATAATTCCCGGGCCGGGCGGGGCAGTACGATATTTTGTTGCAGACATACGGAAAATGTGATAACCTACATATATAGGATTCCTCTGTATTATGGAGGAAGTATATGAGTAAAAAAACACTGGAAGAACTGGTATTTCATGATGATTTTATGTTTGCAGCTGTCATGATGGATGCGGAGAATTGCCGCTGCTTTCTGGAACGTGTGTTGGAAATTGCAATTGAAAAGGTGGAAATCAACACAGAGCATAGTTTCTTTTTTAATCCGGAATGCAAAAGCATCCGCATGGATGTGTTTGCAAAAGATGTGAACCGAACACATTATGACATTGAAATGCAACTGGTAAAAAAAGACAGTCTGGAAAAGCGAAGCCGTTATTATCATAGCCAGATGGATGTGGAAATGCTGGAAAAAGGAAAGGGATACAGCGAGCTTCCTGATGCCTACGTCATTTTTGTATGCAACTTTGATCCGCTTGGTGAGAAAAAATGCCGTTATACCATTCGCAAATATTGCGAGGAAACCGGCAAGACATTTGCGGATGGTGTCTGCACGGTTTTTTTGAACACAAAAGGGGAAAATCGTGATGAAGTACCGAAAGAACTGGCAGCATTGCTTGATTTCGTAAAGGCAGATCTGGCTGGAATCGAAGCTGATTACGAAGACCCATTTGTAGAACAGCTTCAGAATTCTGTGCGTCGGATCAAAAAAAACCGAAAAATGGGGGAACGTTATATGATGTTTGAGCAGTATATGCAGGAATATGTCCAGGAACATGCAGACGAAATTCGTGAAGAAGCAAGAGCAGAAGGCTTGGAGCAGGGCATCGAGCAGGGCATTGAGCAGGGCATCGAGCAGGGCCGGGAAGAAACCGTAGCCAGATTGAACAAGCTGAATTCCTGTTTGTTATCAGCCAATCGCCTGTCTGATCTGCAGCGTGCGCTGCAGGATCCGGAGTATCAGAAACAATTACTTAAGGAATTTGGAATTTAGCAGCAAAACAAACCGTTTCATGCGGTTGGGTTCGTGTGTGAATTTCGGAAAAAGTCTGGCTCATATCTCAATGAGCCGCTTTGCCTGAATGGCGAAATCTATTTGTAGTACATATCTTATAATCAAGGTCATTTCGACCGAAATCAAAATAGATACAGGGGAATTCTATACCATAAAAAAGGGACAACCGGGAATTACTTGTTGCCCTGTAAAAAACATGATATAAAATGATAGATAGTTATGAAAAAGGAAACAAAGGGGATACCATGGAAGAATGGATGGAGAAGGAGCAGAGGATTCTGGATTTGTGGAAGTAGAAATGCAGGTCGCCCCTTTCAGGGCCTTTACCTCCTCTTCTCGAAATCTCTGCCTCATCCCTCGAAATGATATTGAAAATCCCCTTTCAATGTGGTATGATTTCCTCATTAGCGGACATTTTAAAACTCAGTGAACATGCAAATGCAATGGTGCATCCTTTCGGGGCAATGCACCATTTTCGGGTTTTAAATGGTTCCAGGTAAAGGAGGATATTATGAAAAAGAAGATCAGTCTTATGCTGGCGGCTGCTCTGACAGCAGGTCTGGCGCTGACCGGCTGCGGCGGCAGCAAAACTTCCGATACAACAGATAATACTGCAGGCGCTGAGAACGAGAGCACGGCCGAGGTAAAGGGTGTGGATGTGGATACCACCGGTTACCTGGTTGCGGCTCTGAACGCAGATATTCAGACTGCGGATGTGCAGAAAACTTCCAAGGACTACGAGGTGCCGTTTAATATTTTTGATCGTCTGGTAGATGTTGAGGTGGGCACGGACGGCAATTCCAAGATTGTCCCGAGTCTGGCCGAAAGCTGGGATATTTCCGATGACGGCCTGGAGTATACCTTCCATTTAAGACAGGGTGTGAAGTTCCACAATGGCAATGACTTTACAGCAGAGGATGTGACGTACACCTTCCACCGCATGCTGACCGTAGAAGGTGGCGTGAATACCGAGTTTATTGACCAGATCAAGGGCGCGGATGAGCTCCTGGCAGGCGAGACGGATACCCTGGAAGGTGTTGAGGTGGTAGATGACTACACCATCAAGGTTACCTTAAAGGAGCCGTTTGCAGGCTTCCTGGCAAGCATTTCTTCTCCGGGTGTTTCTATTTACGACAGCGAGGCCACCGAGGCAGCGGGCGATCAGTTCGGCATGGATCCGGCTGTGACGGTTGGTACCGGCCCGTTTGAGTTTTCGTCCTGGAGCTTCAACAACCAGCTGGTTCTGACACGCAATGAGGATTACTGGAAGGGAGCTTCCGGGCTTCCGGGTGTTGTCATCAAGATCATTCCGGATACCGAGACCCAGTCCATGATGTTTGAAAGCGGAGAACTTGACATTCTCGACCTGGATTATGCTGCAGATTCTGCAGACCGCTTCACCGAGACTTATCCGGATCAGATCGTACAGGGCCCGCGTGTGGGTATCGTGTACTTTACCATGAACTTTAATAAGGAGCCGTTCCAGGATGTCAGAGTCCGCAAGGCGGTTCAGATGTCGATTGACCGCCAGGCTATTCTGGATGCCCTTTACGGCGGCAGAGGCCAGGTGGAGCAGGGAATCTTCCCACACGGTCTTATCGGCTTTAATCCGGATCAGGAGGAAATCAAGTACGATCCGGAGGCTGCGAAGGCGCTGCTTGCCGAGGCCGGCTATGCAGATGGCTTTGATATGGAGATTGCGGCAGACAGTTCCGCATCCGATACCATGACCATGGCGCTGGAGATTGTCAGCGATCAGCTTGCCGAGGTTGGCATCCGCGCAGAAATCAAGAATTACGATGAATCTACCTGGTTAGAAACCAGAAAATCCGGTGAGCTTGGTTCCTTCATGTCTACCTGGTCCGCAGATTACAACGATCCGGATAACTTTATCTATACCTTCTTCGGCAATGAAGAGAAAACAAGGATCCGTTCCATTAACTATCCGGATACGGAGGTGATGGAGCGTGTAGCAAAAGCGCGTACCATTGTAAATGAGGATGAACGTCTTGCAGAGTACAAGGCGCTGGAAGAGAAGCTCATCCACGAGGACGCAGCCTGGGTGCCGATGTTCTCCAGACTCCATCTGTTTGCAGTGAGCAAGCGGGTACAAGGCTTCGCACCGTTGTGGAGCGGATTGAGCGATCAGCTTTTCTACAATATTTCTTTGAGCGAGTAAACGCATAAATGCTAAGGGAGTGTTGCACCCAGAGCTTTGGCAGTCACAGGCATATCGTGGTTTGCCGGGCCTGTCTTCGCGGCACTCTCTTTTCCTATGTAATGTAGAGGAGGATGAAGTGTGTTAAGAAAAGTACTGAAACGGATTCTGATCTCCATCCCGGTTCTGGTAGGCGTGGTGCTGCTGATCTTTATCATGTTGCGCATTGTTCCGGGTGATCCGGTTACCACCATGATGGGAGAGCATGTGAATCCGGCGGTGATCGAGAAAATCAGTAAGGAAATGGGGCTGGACAAGCCATTGTATGTGCAGTTTTTGCAGTATATTGCCCATGCGCTTCGGGGGGATTTCGGAACATCCTACCGGCTGAACCGGAATGTGACAAAGATTATTCTGGAGGCATTCCCGAACACGGTGAAATTGTCTCTGCTGGCGGCTGTAGTGGCCTGGATCATTGGTATTGTGGCAGGCATCATTGCGGCAGTGCGGCAGAATAAGCTGCTGGACCGCCTGTTTATGGGCGGCGCACTGATTGGTGTTTCCATGCCGGTATTCATGACAGCGCTGGTGCTGCAGTATCTGTTTGCGTTTAAGTTCAAATGGTTTCCGGTTTCCGGCTTTGATTCCTTTCGGGCCATGATTCTTCCGGCCATCGTGCTGGGCTGGAACTCTGCGGGAAGCATTGCCCGCATGACCCGTTCTAACCTGGTGGAGATTATGCAGAATGATTTTATCCGCACGGCACGGGCCAAGGGACTGCTGGAATCCGGTGTTATTGTGAAGCACGCACTGAAAAATGCCATGCTTCCGGTTGTCACCATGATGGCACTGCAGGTATCCAGCATGCTGTCCGGCGCGGTACTGACTGAGAGTGTGTTTGGTGTTCCGGGTATTGGCCGTCTGGCGGTGAACGCCATTGAGACAAGAGATATGCCGCTGTTACAGGGCACGGTTATTTTTACTACTATTCTGATCATTGTGGGCAATCTGGTGGCAGATCTGCTTTACAATGTACTGGATCCGAGAATCAGGGAGGGCGCGTAAGATGGAAGAAAAGAACATACAGAATCTGTCTGAAAACGACCAGACCGGATCGGACAGAAGTATGCAGCAGCATGACGCAAAAGCGAAATACATGCAGACGGATTTCAATGCGGAGATCGGCGAGGCAGACACCTGGCTGGACAAGGCAAAAACACTGGTGCGCCAGAATAAGCTGGCGGCCTTTTCCGCACTACTGATTATTTTCATGATTCTCATTGCAGTTTTTGCCCCTCTGGTGGCACCTTATGATCACTTACAGCAGAGTCTTTCGGACCGCCTGCAGCATCCAAGTGCGGCTCACTGGCTTGGAACCGACGAGCTGGGGCGTGATGTGCTCAGCCGTATCATTTTTGGCGCGCGCATTTCCCTGACCATCGGTCTGGTGCCGACTCTGATCTCCATGGCCATTGGTACAGTGCTTGGCATGTATGCCGATTTTTACGGCGGCAAGGTGGATTTCATCATCATGCGCCTGGCGGATGTGATGCTGGCATTCCCATCGCTGCTGCTGGCTATGGTTGTCATGTACACCATGGGCGGCGGCCTGATCAATATTTTTATTGCGTTAAGCCTGGTAAACTGGGCGGGAACCGCCCGCATTGTTCGTTCCCAGACCCTTTCTTTAAAGGAAAAAGAGTACGTGGAGGCAGCCCGCAGCATTGGTGTGAAAAAATGGGTCATCATGTTCCGGCACATTCTGCCGAACTGTATCCCGTCCCTGATCGTGCTGTTTACCTTAAATATCCCGTCAGCAATCTTATCGGAAGCATCCTTAAGCTTCCTGGGTGTCGGCGCGCAGCCGCCGAGTGCCAGCTGGGGCCTGATGGTGGTTCGCGGCAAGAAATATCTGTTCTCGGAACCCTGGCTTTCCATCGCGCCGAGTGTGGCCATCATGATCGTGGTCATGGCATTCAACTTCCTGGGGGATGGCCTCCGGGATGTGCTGGATCCGTACTTGAAAGAGCAGTAAAGGAGAGGAGAGATGAGCATGAGTGACTCGATCGTATTGGATATCCGTGATCTGAAATCCCACTTCTTTACCGCGAAGGGGGAAATTCCGGCGGTAGACGGTGTCAGTATTGAGGTTCCGGCCGGTAAGATCATTGGCATTGTAGGAGAGAGCGGCTGCGGCAAAAGCATGACCGCCATGTCTGTGATGGGACTGCTCCGTCATCCTGGCAGGATTGTCGGCGGCAGCATCACGCTGGACGGGCGTGATATCACCCATCTTTCTGCGCGGGAACTGGCGAAGGTGCGGGGAGACGAAATCTCCATGATCTTCCAGGAACCGATGACCTCCTTAAATCCGGTATATCCGGTGGGAAAACAGGTGCAGGAGGCAATCCTGCTCCACCAGAAGGTTTCCAAAGAAGAAGCAAAGCAGAGAGTGCTTGATATTTTCCGGGCGGTTGGAATCCCGGAGCCGGAGAAGCGTTATAAGAGCTATCCGCATCAGCTGTCCGGCGGTCTGCGCCAGAGAGTTATGATCGGCATGGCTATGGTGTGCCGCCCGAAGGTGATGATCGCGGATGAACCGACAACGGCTCTGGACGTGACCATTGAAGCGCAGATCCTTCAGCTGATGAAGAAGCTCTGTGAGGAGCAGGGGACTTCTATTATCCTGATCACCCACAATATGGGTGTGGTGGCGGAAATCTGCGATTATGTGTATGTCATGTATGCGGGCAAGGTGATGGAGCAGGCTGAGACCTTTGAGCTGTTTGACCATACCGCGCATCCGTATACCAAAGGACTGTTAAAGTCTATCCCGAAACTGGATGAGCAGCCGGAACGGCTCTACACCATCGAGGGCGTGGTGCCGAATCTTCTGCATCTGCCGAAGGGCTGCCGCTTCTGTACCCGGTGTGAATGTGCCACAGAGCGGTGCTTTGCGGAGATGCCGGAGCTCTATGAGACGGCAGAAGGGCATAGGGTACGGTGCTTTTTAAGTGAAAATGAGGGAAAACGTGAACAGAAAGCAGAGAAGCTTCAGGCAGAGGAGGTGACCGGTGATGACTGCAGATGAGAAAAACAGAGAAATGGCTGACAGTCTGCCACAGACAGCAGGAAGCAATGCAGACAGCCGGAAACTGAAATCCCAGACAGCCGGTGACCGCAAAGTTCTCCTTTGCACCGAGCATCTGGTAAAGGAATTCCCCATCGGCGGTACGAAGAAAAATCCACTGGTGGTACATGCTGTGTCCGATGTGAATCTGGAGATTTACGAGGGGGAGACCCTGGCCCTGGTAGGAGAGTCCGGCTGTGGCAAGAGCACCCTGGGCCGTGTGCTGATCCGTCTTCTGGATGCTACCTCCGGTAAGGTGGAATTTGAAGGCCAGGATATCACTGCCATGAAGGAGGCAGAATTTGCGAAGATCCGCAGACAGCTCCAGATCATTTTCCAGGATCCGTATGCTTCTTTAAATCCGCGTATGAGCGTGGCAAAGATTATCGCGGAGCCTCTTACCACGTATGGCTTGAAAGATAAAAAAGAACTGGAGGCGCGGGTGAAGGAGCTGATGAAGGAGGTTGGTATTCCGGAGGAGTTTTACAACCGGTATCCGCACCAGTTCTCTGGCGGACAGCGCCAGAGAATCGGTATTGCCCGGGCCATTGCCCTGAATCCGAAGCTGATCGTCTGCGATGAGCCGGTGTCAGCCCTGGATGTTTCCATTCAATCCCAGGTGTTAAACCTGTTAAAGGATTTACAGGAAGAATACAAGCTGACTTACCTGTTCATTTCCCATGACTTGAGCGTGGTGAAATTCATTGCGGACCGGGTATGCGTGATGTTTTTGGGCAGCGTCTGCGAGGTGGGAGCGACGAAGGAACTCTACGAGCATCCGCTGCACCCATACACCCGTTTTCTGATGAATGCCATTCCGAAGGCAGACCCGCATCTGCGGACCAAGGAAAAAGAACTGCTGACCGGCGAAATTCCGTCTCCGGTAAATCCGCCGTCCGGCTGTAAATTCCACACCAGATGCCCTTATGCACAGGAAATTTGTGGAAAAGAGCAGCCGCCATGCAGGACTTTTGGGGATAGAAAGGTGTTCTGTCATTTCCCGCTGGGAGAAAAAGAATAAGTGAGCTGCCTGTTTTCATAAGGAGGAGCTGCAATATGGCATTTGTATTTGAACATGTGAAAGCAAGCGAGGCAGAGGAGGTCCTGTCTCTCTACCGTTCCCTGGTGGGAACCCCGTTTTGTGCCTGGACAGCCGATTATCCGGCCTGCAGTGATGTGGAGTTTGACCTTTCCCGCAATGCACTGTTCTGTCTGCGGGATGAGGAAACCGGCGAAATAGCCGGAGTCATTTCCATCGATCAGGATCCGAAGGTGGAGGGCCTGAACTGCTGGACACCGGAATTACAGCCGGGGCGGGAGCTGTCCAGACTGGGCGTAAGGGAAGCGTATCAGAATCAGGGAATTGCCAGAAAGCTGATGGCAGGGGCCATGGAGGAGCTGCGGAGACAGGGATTTAAGAGTGTGCACATTCTGGTCGCTAAGGAAAATAAAAAGGCACTTGCATCCTATAAGGTTTTTGAATATAAAACAGTGGGAGCGTGTTTTCTGCACAAACATGATTACTGGTGTTACGAAAAGGCATTATAATGTAAAAAATACAAATTATAAAACTCACAGCGGATAAGGCCGCCAGCTGTTGGAGAAGGAATAAATAAAGTTTCCATAAACAATACACTGATCTACTGACAATAGAACAGAAATCTGTTATATTGATGGAGCAGATAAAAATTTTTTGAGACGCGCAGAAAGTGAGTGACAACACATGATAGATGAGATTATGGAATACAACCGGAAATTTGTAGAGAACAAGGGCTATGAGCCGTATCTGACCAGTAAATATCCGGATAAGAAACTCGCGATTTTAACCTGTATGGATACCCGCCTTTTAGAGCTTCTTCCGGCGGCTCTCGGCATTAAAAATGGAGACGCAAAGATTATCAAGAATGCCGGCGGTGTGATTGTGCATCCTTACGGCAGTGTGGTTCGAAGCCTTCTAGTTGGTATTCTGGAACTGGGGGTCGAAGAGGTTATGGTCATTGGCCATACCGACTGCGGCGTGCAGGGTATGGATGGAAGCGAGATGCTTGACATGCTGGTGGAGCGCGGCATTGACCAGCAGCACATTGATATTGTGCGCCACAGCGGTATTGATTTGGAGCGCTGGCTTGGCGGCTTTGAGTCCGTGGAATCTTCCGTTCACGAGACTGTGCGCCGCTTAAAGGAGCATCCGCTGATGCCAAAGGATGTGCGCATCAACGGATTTATCATGGATTCCGCAACCGGAGAACTGACCAGGGTAGAAGAGTAGGTTACCGGATTACATTTGTCTCGCCGGTTTTCATGATGCGGAGGATTTCGTCCTCGCTCACCAGATTGAAATCGTGCTGGATCATCAGCTTCATGACGCTGGCGGTGATGGAAAAGTCGATGAGCTTCTGCGGAGAAAACTGATGTACAAGACCGTGAATCAATGCTCCGGCGAAGGCATCTCCGGCTCCAACGGCTTCAAGGCTGTGTACGGTGTGGATGGGGCTTTCATAGAAGTGCCCGTCTTTTAAATAAATACCCATCCATTCACCATCTTCCGCAGTTTTTAAGTTGCGCAGGACACTGGCAACGGCGCTGCAGTTCGGGTAGAGTTCCTGGATTTTCTGCATGCCCTGGCGATACGTTTCAATCTGGTCGATGCCGTGCGCCATGTCGCCGTCAAAGGCGTGTATGCCAAGGGCTGCCTCAAAGTCCTCATCGTTGGCAATGCAGAGATCGACATACTGCATCAGTTCTTTCATGACGGACTGGGCTTTCTCACGGGACCACATTTTAGCCCGGTAATTTAAGTCGCAGATAACGGTGATGCCATGGGTGTGACAGTAGTTCAGCGCATTGGAAACGGCCTGCTCCACAGACGGACTGATAGCAGGAGTAACGCCGGAAAAGAAGAAAATATCGATGCCGGAGAGCAGGGCTTCCCAGTCAAATTCAGTTGCACTAGCTTTTGCCAGGGCACTTCCGGCCCGGTCGTAGAGAACGCTTGTTGGACGGATATCATTTCCCTTTTCAAAGTAATAAATGCCAAGGCGCGGGCCGCCCCGCAGGATACGGGAGGTATCTACACCGTAGCGGCGCAGCTCGTTAAATGCGGCATTGCCAACCGGATTGTCTGGCAGCTTGGTCAGAAAAGCGGCATCATCCCCGAGGGTGGAGAGGGAAACAGCCACGTTGGATTCCGCACCGCCATAGCTGGCTTCAAACCCGTTTGCCTGCACGATCCGCAGGTATTCCGGGGTTTTTAAACGGAGCATGATTTCTCCAAAGGTCAGTATTTTCATGAAAAGATCATCCTTTCAGATAGAATTTCCTGTGTTTGCTGTATGGTGTTTCTTCCTTGTATTATAACATGGATTCTGGGAGAAAAAAGAAATTTTTCTATCAGATTCTGCTGAAAGAGCGGGGAAAGTATGGTATGATGGTGAGCAAAAACAGCCGGGCAGAAGGACAAAGAGTAGCGCGCCTGGTAAAATCGGAGGAAATCATATGGACGAACGATTACAGAAACAGCTGGATTTTATCCTCGAGATCGATAAAGAAAAAAACATTTTCCGTCAGACCCACCTGAGTGGTCACGGACGCAACGAGAACGACGCGGAGCATGCCTGGCATATGGCTATCATGGCATATCTGCTGCAGGAGTATTCCAATGAGAAGATTGATGTGGCGCGGGTCATGCTTATGTGTCTGATTCATGATGTGGTGGAGATTGACGCGGGAGATACCTATGCCTACGATGCGGAGGGGTTAAAAACCCAGAAAGCGCGGGAAGAAGCGGCAAAAGAGCGGCTTTATTCCATGCTTCCGGAAGACCAGAAGGCTGATCTGACTGCAATCTTTGACGAATTCGAGGAACGAAAGACTCCGGAGGCAAAATTTGCGAGAGCACTCGATAATCTGCAGCCCCTGCTTTTAAACAACAGCAATGACGGTGGAGACTGGAGAAATCATGATGTGACTGCCGAGAAGGTATACGAAAGGCAGTCCCGTACGCGGGAAGGTTCGGAGAAGCTGTTTGAAGTAACAGACAAGATTCTGAAAGAGAATATCGCAAAAGGAAATCTGAAATAAAAATATTGAGACGGAACCACTAAAAGGTCCGAAGTTCCGGAAACCGCGTACAGAAACGCAGAAACGGTGGAATTTTGCGCTTTGTTCACTGCGCCGCCTATTGTCAGACCTGCGACCCAAACTCGCACGCGCTG